>JALYXI010000083.1 GCA_030947245.1 Acidobacteriota bacterium | reverse complement strand
ACCTGCCTCAGCGCGTTTCTGATTTTGGCGGCCGCGGACCGAATCAGCCCCAAGCTGGGCGAAACCGGTATTCACATCATGATGCGGATGATGGGATTGCTGCTGACCGCGATAGCCGTCCAGTTCGTAATTAACGGGCTGGGGGATATTGGGTTCGTTTCGCAAAAACGCTGAGTGGCCCCGCAAATGCTGCGGCTGTGCCCGTGACTCAAAAGAACAAGCTCATTCTTACCGCCGCCGGAGTGGGGGCCGGCCTTGCCGCCCGGGAGCTGTTTGCCCGCTCCCGCGAGCAGAATTTCAGAGGACAGGTGGTCTTGATCACAGGCGGGTCAAAGGGGCTTGGAATTGCCATGGCGCGGCGTTTCGCGCGGGAAGGTTGCCGCCTTGCGATTTGCGCGCGCAACCGCGAGGAACTTCATTCCGCTAAACGTGAGCTGGAAAGAATGGGCGCCCAGGTTATCGCTGTGCCGTGCGATGTGTCTGATGAAGCGGCCGTGAAAGCGATGATCGAGGAAGTGGAGGGCCGCTATGGCGGCATCGACATTCTGGTAAATAACGCGGGCCAGATCCAGGTGGGTCCGTTGACGGCGATGACGGTACAGGATTTCGATTCCGCCATGAAAGTAATGTTCTGGGGTGTCGTATTCCCAACGCTCGCCGTGCTGCCGTCCTTCCTCAAACGCGGGAGCGGCCGGATTGTGAACATCACTTCGTTTGGGGGAAAGGTTAGTGTGCCGCACATGGTGCCTTACACCTGCGCGAAGTTTGCGGCTACCGGATTTTCCGAAGGGCTTCGAGCGGAATTGAAAAACGACAATATCCACGTCACCACCATCGCTCCGGGCATGCTCCGAACCGGTTCGTTCGTGAATGCGTTATTCAAAGGAAACCAGGAAGCGGAAGGCCGCTGGTTCAGCTTGGGCGCCAGTATGCCCGGTCTAACTATCACCGCGGATAAGGCCGCGAAGCAGATTGTGACTGCTACCAAGCGGGGCGAGTCGGAACGTGTACTTACCAGCGGCGCTCAACTGCTCTCCGGGTTCCACGGCCTTTTCCCTGGCGCAACCGCGAATCTTTTGGGGATGGTAGCTGGCGCGCTGCTGCCTTCCGCGACAGGCAAAACGGAAGCAAAGCCGGGAGGTAAATTGAAAAACCTGAAAACTCCGTTGATGCGCGCCTTACTGACTTTGGGTCGGACAGCCGCGCAAAAGTACCGCCAAAGCCACGCCTAAAACCAGACGTTCTCTTCCTGCCGCGGCTTGCTGATCTTCTGGTGCGCTTCCGAGCCTGTAAGGAACTCGTTGACGATTTCGGCAAATGATGCGGGCTGCTCGCGCTGCGGCGAGTGGCCGCACCCCTCAACGATCGACAGTTGAGAATGGGGAATGGCTACATGAATCCGTTCACCGGTCCCGATCGGCGTGAAACTGTCCTCGCGTCCCCAAACTACGAGCGCCGGTGGCCGGAGCCCGGTCAGCAGCTCGCCTACAGGATCGTCTCCTCTCAGTGCTGAGTCAATCAGCGCTTGGTTTGCGTAGCTCGAAATCATGAACTCCGCCCATACCTCATCCGCCGCAAACGCGTTCGATTCGTGCCGGATCCGTCGCGTAAGCTCACGGCTCTCCTCCCGGGTAGCCGGGTTCAGAAGCTCGATCCCGGCGCTTTGCAGTAGAAAGCCTGTACTTACAAGAATCAGCCGGTCTATTCGTTCGGGGTGCATGGCGGCAAACGCGGCGGCGGCATTCCCGGACACGCCATGTGCGATCAGTGACGTTCGTTCGATTCGAAGCGCGTCGCAAAATCCTTCGAGAAAGGAAACCAGCGTACCCGTCCGGTATCTCAGGTTGGGCTTATCGGATTGCCCGAACCCGATCTGGTCCGGCATGATCAATCGCGACCGTGAGGCGAGCTTGCTCGAAACGCGGGACCACTCAGAGGAATCGGAACCAAGTCCGTGCAGAAGAATCACCGGCGCTCCGTTACCTGTTTCAGTCCAGTAAATCCTTTGTCCAAACACCTTCATGGCTGTATGAGGGATTTTACCTTTACCGGCGTCTGGTATTTCAAGTGCCCTCAAGAAAGCCAAGGAGAACTCACATGAGTGATAAATCGGAAAAGGATAATGCATCAATTCCCTCCGGGGATGTTTCGCCCGATTTGGGCGGACCGGGGGCGAACCTTGGTACCCATGGCGGCACAGGAGCTGATTCCGGCGGCACAGGCGCAGGTACAACAGCTTTGGATGCGATCGGTTCGCAAGGAAATCGCGAGTCCGAGGTCGCATCCCATCTGAAAATCAAACACACGGCCGGATCCCGGCGGGGCGATACCGAAGTCGAAACCAAAGAGTAGGCCCGGGCGCGGTGTATGATTCTGTCATGAACCGCCGTAGTTTCATGACGCTCTGCGCCGCCGCTTCCCTTCGAAGGAGTTTGGCGGCTTCCAAGATTCCGGTAGGTCTTGAGATGTATTCCGTCCGGGATGAATTCACTCGTGATCCGACTGAGACGATACGCGCCGTGGCTGATATGGGTTACCAAGGCGTCGAGTTTTACGCGCCGTATTTCGATTGGACACTGGAACACGCCCGGACCGTGCGGAGCCTTCTCGATAGCTTGAAGATCCGCTGCTTTTCTACGCACAATGGGCCGAAGAGCTTCTCTCCGGAAGGTTTAATTCACGCTGCGGAACTGAATCAGGCTCTGGGCAGCCGGTATGTGGTACTGGCAAGTGCGGGAAATATCAAGACTCTCGACGGTTGGAAACCCGTGGCCGCGATGCTGACCCAGGCTTCGGCGGCGCTCAAGCAGTATAGCCTCAGCACCGGCTACCACAACCATAAACTCGAATTTCTACCGGTCGAAGGCAAGCGGCCGATTGAGTATCTTGCGGAGAACACTCCGAAAGACGTAATGCTGCAGCTGGATGTGGGAACGTGTATCGAAGCCGGCTCCGACCCGGTTGCCTGGATTCGGCAAAACCCAGGGCGTATCAAATCCCTCCATGTCAAAGAATGGTCGAAAGCCGATGGCTATCAAGCGCTCCTGGGCGAAGGCGAAGCGCCCTGGCCGAAAATCCTCCAAGCCGCGGAAAACACTGGCGGGGTGGAATACTACTTAATCGAACAGGAGGGAAGCCGGTATCCTCCTCTCGAAACGGCTAAGAAGTGCCTGGTCACCTTCCAGGCGTTGCGAACTCCCTGACCATTTGCTGTTCCGGCAATGCCGGGACGCCAAGAAAGAAGCCTTGCGCGAGGTCGCTGCCAATCCGGCGGATCTCAGAAAGCTGCTCTTCTGTCTCGACACCCTCCACCACAACCTTCATTCCCAGAGTGTGAGCCAGGGCTATCAGCGCCTCAGGGAAATTTGGTGCGTTGCTCGTTTGACCAATCTCCTGGATCAAGGAGCAATCGATTTTCAACGTGTCAACTGCCAGGTTCTGCAAATAAGCAAGGGAGGTGCTGCCACCTCCGAAATCGTCAATCGAAACGGTGACACCATGTCCGCGGAGCCTTTGAATCTTAGCTGCAAACTGTTCGACGGACCGCATGACCACAGTCTCGGTCAGCTCTAAATCCAAGAGCCGCGGATCCAGGCCCGTCCGGTTTAGAATCTCAATCACGGTGTCCGCAAAGTCAGGCTGGCTGATCTGCACGGCGGAGATGTTCACTCCAACCCCAGCCCTGCAGCCGCTATGCTGCCACTCCACCGCCTGACGGCAGGCTGATTCCAGGACCCAATTTCCGATCGAGACAATAGAGCCTACCTCCTCGGCAATGGGAATGAATTTCTGCGGGGGAATTGAGCCTAGCACCGGATGGCTCCACCGCAGAAGCGCTTCATAGCGAGTCACTCTGCCTTCGCGGAGAGAGAATTGGGGCTGATAGTGAACTTGGAACTCGCCCCGCTCCAAAGCCTTATACAGACAGCCTTCCAACTCCAACCGCTCCCGCGCGGCGACGCGCATTTCCGGAGTGGAAAACTGAATTTGATTCTTGCCGAGACGCTTGGCGTGGTACATCGCCGCATCGGCGCACTGTAGCAGGCCGCGGGAATCGGAAGCATCGCCTGGGAATTGAGAGATTCCGATGCTGGCCGTCAGCATCAGATCGCGGCCTTCCAGACGGAAGCCGCCGTTAAACGTTTCGAGGATCTCCCGCGCCTGAGAGCGCGCCGACTCCATGGTTTGGGGCCCGGCAGTGATTACGGTAAACTCATCACCCCCCATCCGCGCCAGCGTCTGCGTTTCGGTTACGCAGCCTCTTAGCCGTAGCGCAACCTGCGTAAGCAACAGATCGCCGCAGTTATGGCCCATGGTGTCGTTAATCAACTTGAAGCCATCCAGGTCCAGGTAAAAGACGGTGACAGGGCCGCCGCTCTCCAGAGCCGTGGAAAGCCTTTGTTCAAACAGCCGCCGGTTGGGCAATCCGGTAAGCGAGTCGTATTTTGCCTGGTAAGCAAGCTCCGCCTGGGCCCGCTTTCGTTCCGTGATATCGCGGCTAATGGAGCACGTGAACTCCTGGCCGTCGAACTCCAGGTAGTTCAAGCTCACTTCAACCGGCAACTCACGTCCGTCACGAGTGCGGTAAACGGATTCTACCGTTGTGGCGCCGGTTTCTTTCAAGGCTGCTAGACGTTTGTTGGCGGCCCCCGGCGCAAGAAGAGCGTCCACGGCGGCAGCCGGCAGGTTTGTAAATTCCTCCGGATCATAACCGAGCTTCCGGCAGGCGGCGCGGTTTCCATAGAGAATAAGGCCCTCCGCATTCACCCAAAGAATCATATCCTGCGAGCGCTCAATTGAGAACTGGGAAAATCGCAGGGCTTCCTCCACGCGCTTACGATCCGTAATATCGAGACAGATGGCTCCCAGGAATTTCTGGCCCTTGGTGTTGCGGAAGGGAAACTTCAAGCTCAGAAACGTATGCATCTGCCCTTGCGAATCCGGAACATGTTCAATCAGTTCCTGACTATCTTCACCGGCCAGAACACGGCGATCATTTTCTTCGATCTTCAGAGCTACCTCAGCAGGCCAAAGATCGAATGCCGTTTTCCAGTTTGTCTGCGCGGGTAGCGAGTAACCGAGCTTTCCATGGGCGTCGTTCAGGAAAACGGTTTTGCCCCGCTCATCGCGAATAAAGGCTACAGCCGGGGTATGTTTCATGAAAGCGTCAAATCGGCTCTGAGCTTCTTCCGCCTCGATGCGCGTGTTTTCGGCGACTTGCCGGGCGCGCCGAATGCGGATATTCTGCAACGCGAGAAGCAGAAGGAATAGGGTGCCCGCAGCCAGGGACCACCGAGACACGGCCGACCTTCGTTCGGCGTCAAATACGGCCTTCGTGTGACGGCTCTGGTAAGGGCTGGAAATGCCCCAATCGGAAGCGATCAGTGAGAGCGTTCCATTTACCGAAAGTTCCGCAATGCGCTGATACACGCGATCCGCGGTCGCCGCTTTCTCCATTGTCGACGCTGTCGCAAGAGAAAGACTGCCCGTCGAGACAGCTTCGACATGAAGCGGAAACTTGGAGCACGGCGGAGCGCCCCTCAGCAGCCCGGTTTCGAGCACCCGCTGATCGATGAAGAATCCATCTGCCCGGCCCGCGCAGAGTTCCGCCAACATCTCTCCGATGCGGTTGACAGAAACGCCCTGTACTGCTCCGGGGCGGGCCAAAATGCGTTTGCCCGCACTCGCGCCTATAGATGAAATCCGTGCGGATTCCGATGACACGAGCACCATTTCGTTCTCCCACCACGGATCGCTCAGATGGTAATGGGCTTTGCTTTCCGGAGTTACGGAGAGGATCGGGAACAGATCGATTTCGTTCCGGGCGAAGGCGTCTTCGGCGAAATTGCGAACGGGAACCCAGATCAGATGAACGCCGGCGAGCTTCGCCGCCCGAGTCACCGTCTCAACGGCAAAGCCTTCGGGACTGTGGCCGGAGCCGGCCTGAATGTAGGGAGGGAAGTCGTTGAAGCCAACGCGCAACGTTGGCGGCGGGGTGGAAAACGACCGCAGGACTACCACCAGAAGAACTGCAATGCAGACAGCGGAAACGGCAAAGGTGACGCGATGGCGTCCGATGAAATGTCCGGGGGAATCCTGAGCAGGCGCGGTGGAGGTCAATTTCAGCCCTCCCCGCTTCTATCCCCGGGCGGGTAGCCCCGGTCAGGCAAGGATCTTCTTGGCTACAACACCGGCCACATCGGTCAGGCGGAAGTCCCGTCCATTGTAGTTGTAAGTGAGTTTTTCGTGGTTTAGGCCCAGTAAATGAAGGACGGTCGCATGGAAATCATGGATGTGCATCCGGTCTTCCACAGCATAGTAGCCGATTTCGTCGGTGGCCCCGTAAACGAAGCCGGATTTCACCCCGCCTCCCGCCATCCAAATGGAATACCCGTACGGATTGTGGTCGCGGCCATTCTTACCCTGCGACACCGGCGTGCGGCCAAACTCGCCGGCCCAAATGACCAGAGTGTCTTTCAACATTCCGCGGGATTTCAAATCCTTCAACAGGCCTGCGATCGGTTTGTCGACCTCCTTGGCATTCTCGACGTGCTTGTTGAACAGATCTTCATGCTGATCCCACTTATAAGAGTGAGTGCACTGGATATAGCGGACGCCGCGTTCGGCCAACCGCCGGGCCAGAAGACACTGCCAGCCGAAGTCTTTGGTGGCGTCTTCATCCAGTCCGTATAGCTTCTTGGTGGCTTCCGTTTCCTTCTCCACCTGAAAAGCTTCTGGCGCTTGAGACTGCATCCGGAACGCTAGCTCATAGGCCTGAATGCGGGCTTCCAATTGAGGGTCGTTGTGGTGAAGAGCGGCATGGCGTTGATTGATGTTTTGGAGCATGTCCAGCTCAAAGCGCTGCTGGTCCGATGAGTAGTGCTTGTTCATCAGATATTCAATCGGTTCGCCCTGTATATCGGCAACTTTCAACCCGGCATTCCCAATGGCGGTCCCTTGGTAGGAACCGGGGAGGAAGGCGGATGCCCAGTTCTTCGACCCACCATGAGAGAGCGCCGGTTTGATGGTGATGAAGCCGGGCAGGTCCTGATTCTCAGTGCCCAAGCCATAGAGCACCCAAGAACCCATGCTGGGCCGGATGAAGGTGCTGGTGCCGGTGAATGTCTGAAGCAGCGCGGCTCCGTGGTCGACACCTTCGCCCACCATGGAACGAATCACGCACAAATCGTCCACACACGAAGCGACGTTCGGGAAAAGAGAACTGACCGGAATACCGCTTTCCCCATAGTTCTTAAATTCCCAGGGCGACTTCATCAAGGGGCCCGCATCGCCGCCCGCAAACGCGAGCGGACGCTTGATAGGCAGAGGTTTGCCATCGTCGCGCGTTAAGCGCTCTTTCGGGTCGAAAGTGTCGACGCTGGAAGGACCACCATGCATGAACAGGAAAATCACCCGTTTGGCGCGCGGGGCGAAATGAGGCAGGTGCGGCGCCAGTGGGCTTGCCGGATTGATTCCGGTAGTTCCAGCGGCTGAGAGTTTCTCCGCCTCAGCCAGTATTCCGGCAAGTCCCAGGAAACCGAAGCCGCATCCGGCCGCGCGCAGCATGGCACGCCGCGAGGTTGGCCGTTCGGTCCGATGAATCAGGCTATTAATCTGAGCTGTGCTGCGTGGGTCCATTGCGGGCGCCTCAATCCAGGTAAATAAATTCGTTAGAGGTCAGAAGAATATGACAGAAACTCTGCCATGCATCCAGATCGCCACGGCCGAACTTCCGCTTCATGCGATCCATATAAGTAAAAGCGCCGTCTATTTCGTCTGGCGCGGGTTTGCGGTCCAGGGTGCGCAGGTAAATCCGTTCGACGCGCGCGCGATCGGTCAGGTTCGCGTCCTCCAAGACGGCTTTAGCGATCTTGCGCGCCCGCTCAGCAACAAACTCGCTGTTCATCATGAAGAGCGCCTGGGGGGAAACGTTGGTCATCGCCCGCTTGCCGTTTACAGTGGTAGCATCGCCGAAATCGAAGAGGTTCAGAAGCGTGGGCAGGTTCGCGCGGCGCAATGGCAGATACACCGTGCGCCGGCGGATCAACTCCGGGTTCATGCTGAGCCGGTCGGAACTGTTCTCCTTGTCGGTGCCGAAGCCCTTCTGCAGTGTTCCATGCATGGTGAGGTCCAAGGAGCCATCCACAGCCAGCATGCCATCGCGAATTTCCTCAATGTCCAGGCGCTGTCTCTGGAAGCGGGAGAGGAGCACATTTTCAGGGTCCGCAGATATGGTCTTCGTGTCCGTGTCCGCCGCCATCCGGTACGTGTTCGACAGCATCATCAGCCGGTGCATCTTCTTCAGCGACCATCCATTTGCGACAAATTGCGTCGCCAAGTAATCCAGGAGTTCCGGATTGCTGGGGCGGGCGCCCATTTTGCCGAAGTTATCGGGCGTGGAGACGATGCCTTCACCGAAATGCCACATCCACGCGCGGTTCACCATGACGCGCGCGACCAGAGGGTTTTCGGGGTGGGTAAGCCAATCGGCTACTTCAGCGCGGCCGCTGCCCTTGTATGCCGCCGGGCCCGGCGCAACTTTGGTCAGAACGGCCGGCACGGCGCGCGGGGCATCCTCTCCGGGATTGTTGAAATCGCCTCGCAACATTACTTTCTGCTGAACGGGAGTGTCCTCGGAAACAGCATCCGCCATATCGGGTTCGACCGGGGCATTCTTCTTGAGCAACTCAGCGGCGGCGCGATACGAAGCCACCTTCGCCTTCCACTCCGGGGAGAGCCCCTTTTCCCGGTTGCGGCCCTCGATCAAAAAAGGTCCACCCCTAAAGAAAACAGCGCTAAAGAAAGGGTCCTTGAATTCGCGTTTGACCTTCGAGATGTCCGGTTCACCGGCTTCCAGCTTCTTGCGCGCCTCCGCGTAACTCTTCTCCACCATCTTGGCCCATTCCGCCAGGGATTCCCGATACCGCTTCTGATAACGGGCCGCTACGGCCGGCGCGGTTTCGCGCGTGGCGGCATTCCATTCGTCCAGCCAAGGTTTCGCCTCTTTGCTCGCCGCCAGCACCTTCATCCATTTAGCCAGCACTGGAACATCGAGCGACTTTACCGATCCAACATCAAGCGTGCGAGTCGCGAGCATGTATTCCGCGACCTGTTCGGAGGAGGCCTTCGCCGCTTGCAATACTTCGGAATCGACGATCTCGTCGGCATTCAAAGTTTCCAGCGCCGTCTTCGCCAGATACGCACGATACACCTTGTATTCCGACTCCGGCACGAGCGGGCGGTACAGCAGCGAGGCAACTCCTTGGTTTACCTTGTCGAAGCTCCGGGTGCTGGCAAACATGCCGACCATCGAGTAGTAATCTTTCGTCAGAATGGGATCGAACTTGTGATCGTGACAGCGCGCGCAGGCCATAGTCAGCCCGAGGAACGCTTTCGAAGTGACGTCCACCTGTTCATCCCAAACGTCGTACAGCATCTTCTTCTTGTCTACCTGCGCAATGGCCTTTGCGCCAAGCGCAAGGAATCCGGTCGCGACAACTCCGCGCGCGTTGAACTTTTCGCCCGCTGGAGGAGGGAGAAGATCTCCGGCAATCTGTTCCCGAACGAACTGGTTATACGGGAGATCGTTGTTGAAGGAGTCGATTACGTAATCGCGGTAGCGCCAAGCGTACGGATAGCGATGGTCTTCATCGTTGCCGGTGGAATCGGCATAGCGCGCTACGTCCAGCCAGTGGCGACCCCACCGTTCGCCATAGCGCGGCGAAGCGAGCAGACGGTCGACTACCTTGGCGTACGCGTCGGGTGACCCGTCAGCGATGAAATCCTGCAGCTCCTTTTCAGTTGGGGGAAGCCCTGTCAAGTCAAAAGTGGCGCGCCGCAGCAGCGTCGTTCGGCTGGCCGGTGGCGCTGGACGCAGGCCGCGCTGTTCCAGCTTCGCAAGAATGAAGCGGTCAATGGGAGTCCTCACCCACTGGGTGTCTTTGACAAAGGGCAACTCTGGATTAGCGACCGGCTGAAACGCCCAGAAAGCTTTCTGTTCCGCAGTGAATTCCTTCTTCGGCGCAGGTTTCACCTGTGCGGTCATTTGGTCTGCGCCGGGCCACGGAGCGCCCATCTTTACCCAGTTCGTCAGACTCTCGATCTGCTCCGCCTTCAACTTGCCCGTGGGTGGCATCTTCACCGAATCTTCATAGCCGACGACCTGAAGAAGACGGCTGCTCTCCGGATGATCTTTGGCGACCAGCAGACCACCTGCCCCGCCCGAAAGAAAACCGGATGCCGTCGACAGATCCAGGCCCGAGCTTTTCATTTTCAAATTGTGGCAAGGTTGGCAGTTCTGAACCAAAACCGGACGAACGTTCTTTTCAAAGTATTCGATTTGTTCGGAAGACTGCGCAAGAGCCGCGCCGGACCAGAAAGCAATCAAAACGAAGGCACAAAGAGCTTTCATAGGAAGGTGAAACGTCAGCGGTAACTGGCGATTATTATATCACTCCGCCGTGGAATAGGCTGGGATTTAGGGCGGGTTATGGCATTGACGTCTGACGCCCCGCGGGGAGCGGATCATGGCACAATCCACACGGAAGCCTGCCAAAATGCGGCTTTCCTTGCGCCAGGATTTAAGACTGTGACCTGGCACAAGTAATTGCCCGGATCCAGGCGGCCGAGTGGCACCTCAATTCTTAATGGCGCCGTCTTCAGCCGGCTCTCCGGCGCGCCAGTCACGGCAATGGGCTGCGTTTCGAAAACATTCTCGCTGCCCCGATAGAAAGAAACAAAGGCAACCACCGGCTGCGCCGTCTCGCTCCACTGTTGGTAAGCCTGCACATACGCGGTCATTTCCTTCGTTTTACTGAACACCCGCGTCACACTGGGAAGCAATTTTTTGCCGTTCTCCACCAGCGGGTTCACGGACTGAGCGTGCAGCTTGTCTTTCGCGTTGTAAAGGGCATCCTGCATATCCACCGATTGGCTGCTTAAGACCACGGAACTGATCGGAAGGCGCTCCTGTTCTTTATTCAGATTCGGGACAATGAACCTGCCAATGTAAGTGCCAATCCGGCCTGTCTCCGCGTCGCGCGCCAGAAACTTGAGCGTGTACGTTCCAGGCAACAAAGTGAATCCCGTGTCATAGGCCACCGGCCGTACGCCAAGCTCCTGGGCTGTCTGGCCGCTCAACTTCAATTCCACTTTGTCGCGAAGGTTCGCAACAGTAGAATTACCCTCCTTAATCTCTCCCAGAAAGTCGATCACGGTTCGTTCCGCCCCACCTTTCTTCGCGCGAGCCAGTTCGCTGCCCGGTAATTTCACCGCAATCGGGACGTAGTATTCGGCCCGGTTGAGTTGGAAGTAATTCACCTCCACCGCTACCGTCAGTTCCGTGATCGGATCGCCTTGCATCAGCGCGTCCTCCAGTTGCCGTTCTTTATCCACGGTGGTAAATTTCTTGAACTCTTTTCCCGCATAGAAACTCTGCCGGTAATCGAGGGCCGCATGCAGCTCCGGATTAACGCTAATGCGAATGCGGCGCATCTTCCCATCGAGCGCGGGGTTCGTCGTGTAATAGCCGACCAGGTAGTATCCGGTGACAGCTTGTTGCGCACGGACAATCCCCTGCGCCAGATCATTGTTGTCGAAAAAGGTTTTGCCGCCCGTGTCCGCCGCCAATGCATACAACGAGTCCTGCGACCGGTACAGGTTATTGGAAACGGCCGCAGCCGCGCCACCGGTATACATTGCCACGCCGCCGGGCGAGCCCGCGATCGCATCTCCCAGTGGAGCCTGGGCCACCAACCCACGTGCGTCGATCGGCCAAAAAGCAACCCCCGCCCTCACCGCGGCGTTTACCGTGGCAAACAACTGAGCTTGATTATCGACACCGTTCAAGCGGAGCCCGCTCGAAAAATAAAGCAGCGTTTTCTTCTCGCCCAACCGGCCCAGCATCGCGGCCGCTGTTTGCAAAGCCGCCAATTGCCGGTCCGTAGTGAAGAGGTTGAACTCCCCATCGTTCTGGCCGAATGCCGCGCCGGTATCGGGGGTGCCCGCATCGGTCTGCGCACCCGTATAATCCAGCTCTTCGCCGACGGCGAGGGTTCGCAACGTCACCAGAAGTTTCGTGCGGTCATCCGTGAAATCGTTCAACACCTCCACGGCCCCGCCCGAGTATCGAAGGATCGCGACCATGTCGGATTCGGTCATCTGCGTACGGATGAATCGTTGTGCGCTGTCGAGAGCGCGCGATTGATCGTTGGGCTGCATTGCGGACATGTCGAAGTAAATGGCCAGCAGCCTTCGGTCATGGTAGCGAGGATCACCCGGCTTCACGGCGGCGATTTGTGTACGGGTTAATTGCGCGACCGGCGCGACGGAAGCTGTGAGCGGCGAAGCTTTAGTTGCGGAAAGCTGCTGATATTCGGCGAACGCCACCGTTTGGGGCTTGCCGTCTTCCGTTACCGTAAAATCTTTTGCGGTGAGTCCGCCGATGGGATCGCCGGCCTTATTCTTCACAACCACGTTTTCCACCACCAAACGCGTTGTCATGGAAAAGAGAGGCTTGTCTACGTCTTGACCGTTCAGAGCAAACGCGGCCAATAGAACGCCAAAGTAGATGCTGGTACGCATGGTTAGAACCTTGCCCGAATCACTGCCTGCAAGCTGCGCATGGGATTTACCGCGAGTGGCAGTCCGAACTGGCTGCTCGCGACCAGCGTATTCCAACCCGTGTATACCGGATGGTTCAACGCGTTCGTCGCATCCAAGCGAAAGTCCAGGCTTACGTGGTCTCCCTTCCGGAATGTGCGGGCCAATGAAGAGTTGAACGTGAGTTGCGAAGGCCCGGTGATGGAGTTCCGGCCGGCATTGCCCCATCGCCCCGGAGCGGGAGCCGTGAACGCATTCGGATTCAGCGCGAGCCCGGGAGGCGCGTTGTAGAGAGGCGCGCCGGTGTAGTCGGGCCGGATGCTTCCTGTGACTCCGGTACCTTGCACGGTTGCGAAGTAGTAGATTGGGGTTTGCGGCATTCCGGAGCCCGCTGTCAACTTATTCGTCACCGTCCACTCCTTCAGAAGCGCGCCGCGCCACCCGCTTAGTAACATGCCGCCCGCAACGCCCATCCCGCTGCTGTACTGCGATGTAACAGCGACCAAGTGCCGCTGGTCGAAGTAAGACAAAGCGCGTTCCGAACGGAGGTCGAGCCAGTTCTGCGCGATCAATGGTCCGCCTTGATTCTTTCCGCCCAGCGATGCATTGTCGATCGATTTCGACCATGTATAGTGAGCCGTAACAGCGAGTCCGCTATGAAGCCGGCGCCGAATTTCCAGATCCGCGGCTTGCCGAATCGAGTTTCCGTTCGAAGCGAGATACGTGAATCCGGTTGGACACGCGGGACACGGATTCAGCGCGCCCGCCGGATACGTGTTCGGCAAGGACTGCTGCTGCGCGCGAGTTCCTTTGATGCCCAGGTAAGACGCAAGCAGCACCAGCCCTTGCGGCAGATCCCTTTGCGCGGAAAGAGCCCAATTTTGCGCATAGCCGATGCGGAATCTAGGGTCTACGGCGAAGGTGTTCTGGCTGCCAGCGAGTCCTGCGCCAAACCCGTCCGCCAGCGAGAGCGGAGTCGCCGCGCTGTTTTGTACCCGCAAGCTTTTCGAGAGCGGCGCTTGTTGAGCCAGTTGCGTCGCGATCGGTTGGTACACCGACGTGTCGTAATAAATGCCGTAGCCGCCGCGTAGCACCAGTGAGGAGGCGGGGATGGGGCGGAGGGCAAAGCCGAAGCGCGGGGCCAAGTTGTTTCGATCCGGACGAAGCGCGGCCCCGATTACCGGAGCCGCAGCCGTGAACCCCGGCGCGATATCAAGATTCACCAAACGCCCATAGAGTTCGTGAATGGGCGAACTGTACTCCCAGCGCAAGCCCAGGGTGAGCGTAATATTCGGCTTGAAGCGCCAATCGTCGCTGACATAGGCGTCCGGTTGAATTGCGCGAAAGTACTTGTCGGCGTTGCCGAATGCGATGGCGCTGGTATCGGGCACGCCGAGAAGGAAGTCCTGGAAATCGTTGCCGGAAGCCGCGCCGGTGAACGCAAAGCTTCCGCGCGGATTTTCCTGGTAAAGCCCGTTCCATTGCTGCCGCCGGTAGTCGCCGCCGAACGTCAGATTGTGCCGGTTTCGGTTCCATGTTGTTTCGAGCGAAACGCCTGTTGTCTGATTGCGATTGCGCGCCCATTGGCTATCCTGCAAGGTGGCGATGCCGCTCGCGAACGACAGCGAAGGCGGCCCCCAATTCACTGGCTCCTGGTCGTTTCCGGTTACGCCCGCATTGCCCGAGATGTTGCTGCGGTTCGTAAAGAACGGATCTGTATTGGCCGTTAACCGGCTGAACTGAAAGCTTAGTACGGAGTAAAGCCGCGGACGCAGATTGTGCAGCCAGCTTACGCCGGTAGTGAGTCCTCCGGTGCGGCTTCGGTCGACGAAACCGAAGATGCTCGGAATATCAATTCGCGTGCTCTGGAAGTTAAAGCTTCCGGAAAGCTGGTCTTTCTGAGATGCACGCTTCTGCCAGCGGGATTGGAGGCTGTCGTCGTGTGTCGCGCCTTTGAGCGCAGTTTGAAAGTTGTAGCGGTCGCTGGAGAAGTTGGGTAGGGGGTACAGGCGTAAGAGGGCAGCCGCTTGGGGGCTGATCCGGCTTGGGGGAATCACGATGCCCGGTGAAACTTCTCCGTTTCGCTGTGCGAGCGTGGGGACAAAGGCGGAGCCGGTCGAGCTGTCTCCATTGCGCATCCACTGATACGTGATGCCAATTAGTGGGCCGTGGCGCAACACGTGCGCGATTGTGAGCGGGCCGCCGAAGGAAGAGATGCCCTGCAGCCTGCTATAGCCGGGCCGCTGCGTGCTCTGGCCTGTCAATGAGTATGGTTTTGCATCGAACGAGGAGTTATCCAGGATCACGCCGAGACTTCCGTTATAGAGCGACTTTCCGTTCGACCGCGAATTCCCGAAGGCCGAAGATTGGCTGAACTGCGAAGCCGCTCCGTTCACCGAGCTACCGTTGATCAGCATGCTATCGACGGCTTTTTGCGCAAGTTCTGGTTGCAGAGTCTCCGTAGGCGCTGCCGTCTTCGTGGTTTCCACCGGCGCCGAAACTTGCGTTTTCACGGCGGGCGCCTGCTTGATTTGAGCCCGGATCTCATCGATACCGAGCATGCGAAGCTCGATCAAGGCCGGCGGCGAGGCCGTATCCGCAGTTGCCGGAGCAAAGCCCTGCATGGTTACCGTGAGTTTCCAGGGCTCGCCAGATAGGTCCGCGAAGACGAATTTCCCTTGAAGATCCGTTACCGTCCTTTGGGCATCGCTGCCGCGATTGGCCGTGACGATTGCTCCGGGAATCGCTGTCGCACCGGATTTGACTGCGCCTCGAAACTCAGCGGCGACGAGTGGCGCCACGGCGCATATCAGAAGTAACCACTTCATAACTCAATTGACCGATGGCTTCTCGGCATGTTCGATCACCAGAACGGGCACCGGCGCTTTCCGCGCTTCCAGCTTCAACCCGAGCTGTTGCTGTACCGCGGTGAAGATAGTGGGACCGGAAAGATCGAGCGGGTTGGGAGCAACGGGCTGAGCACCGGGAGCGGCGGCGATTGGCGGTGGTTCAGGGGTCCAATCGAGTTTCAAATCGAAGCGGCCCTGTAAGCCTGTCCTGTCGACAACCGGTTTGCCCGTCTCGTCCGCCAGCACGCGGACGATGGCCATCATGTCGCAGCCGGTCCCGGTAAG
>JALYXI010000075.1 GCA_030947245.1 Acidobacteriota bacterium | reverse complement strand
GGCCTCCCCCGTTCCATGCTCCGGAAAAGACTTCATCCCCCGGCTGCTTCTCGCGCGGAAGCGGCTCTCCGGTGATTGAGCTTTCGTTGACGGCGGAGACTCCCTCTTCAATCAAGCCGTCCGCCGGGATGCGCTCGCCCGCGCGAATGGCGATCAGATCGCCTGGGAGCAGCGATTCGGCGTCGATCTCCTCTTCCCGGCCCTCGCGAATGACGCGGGCCACCCGCGGCAACTGCTCCACAAAACGCTGGATCGCGTTCGCGGTGCGGCCGGCCGCATAAGACTCCAGTCCTTCGCCAACCAAGACAATGAACATCGCTTCAGCGGCCGCGAGATACTGGCCCACTGCGAGGGCTGCGATCACAGCCACGCAAAGCGCGATGTCAGCGGAGATGCGCTTCTCCATCAGCGCGGAAACGGAGTTGTAGAAGGTCTTGTATCCCGCAAGCAACGTGATGAAAACAGCGGTGTCGATCCCGAAAAACGTGCGGAAAATGCCGAGCCAGTTCAGAAGGAGCAAGACGCCGACAAACGCGGCGAAGACGTAATAGCGGATTCGTTCCTGGCGTTCTTCGTTCATCGCGAACCGGAGTACGTGATCCACATGGGCGACACCCAGACGATCTCGCCGTTGTCCTGTTCACCGCGAACGTAGTAGTAACTGGTCTTCCCCGCGGCAGCGGCGTTGTCCATCCACGAGAACGAGACATTGGGCGAATTTGGCTGAATGGAATAAACGTAATTGTTGTCTTTGATCACGTGCACCTTGCTGAAATTGGAGGTGCCGGTAAGCTTGACCTGGAGAGAAGGACGCGCCGTCGTAGAGAAGACATCTCCCATCATGTGGCTCCCGCTTCGGACATCCGCCAGGATATTATCCGTCGATCCGTAAACATGCCGCTTCCTGAGTCCATCCAAAACGGATTCGCGCGTCGCGTCATTCACGAAGATGTTGCAGTAACTCATGTGGGTGGAGACGTGGTCCGAACTTGCCTGGAAGCCCAACTGATAGCCCTTCGCGAGAGCCAGGTTGACGAAGCCCTTGGGCCGCCAGCCTCCGATGGAATCGGCCGCCGAATTGGAGCGCGGCGCATCCGGCATTTCATAATTCTGGCGGTCGCCTTGATAGATCTCAACCACGGGTTCCACCGATGGATCATTATCGCGCCAATCCGTTCCCATGTTCGTGCCGCTGGTATGCGAAGCCGTGACGCCATTGAAGAACTTCAAGTAAGCGTAAAGCATCTGGGTATCCGGCGCGTGACCGGGCGCGTCCACGCCCGAAATAGGAAGCCGCGGCAGGGGGCGAATGCCGCGTTGCGCGAAGATCACGTTCCGGTGCCCTTCGGGGTAAGGTACGCTGCGCTCGTAGTTGAACATCGGCACGAACTTGCCCGGCGAGTAGTAAATATCGGTCAGCTTCTGTATCAGCCACCAGCTGTACTCGCGCCCTCCGCCATTATCGTGATCGCAGCAGCCCACCCAATCGAGCGATCCCGCATCGAGAATGTAGCGCCACTGATCGAAGATAGAGCCATCGAAGCCGCCATCCATTGAGATTTCGCTATGGCGGTGGAATTCACCTCGCACCAGCCGCATGCCGGCGGCCCCCGCCGTGCGGTATTCGCGCATGCGTTTCAGCGCGCCAACTTCCACCGGGTCCGCCGGTGATTTCTCTCCACCGGCCATGGTAGCGGGCCGGGACGCCGGTTGCGCCGTGCCACCCAGCGCAATTTCGTTGGTGAACAGATCGTTGTTGTAAGGGTCTTCGGGCGGCGCGGGCTGGTCGTTCGAGGTTGGCCCACGCCGCTCGCCCAGTTGAAATTGGCGCCGGCTATCGGAGGACCCGATCACTGTGAGTTGTCCAGGCGAAGTGGAGACCAGAGCAGGGCGATTGTCGAGCAGATTATCGCTGTGCGACAAGAAAATCGGCGGCGTCCAGCGGGCGCCGTCAAAGGAGACGGCATGCTCGGTCCAGACAGTGCCGATCGGATTCCACCAAATCGGCTGAGCGCTGCGGAACGCCAGCCACATACGGCCCGAAGCATCGACAAGCAAACGCGGCATAGTGTTCTTCGGATTCTGCTGGTTGGGCGCGGGGCGATTGGCAACGCGGCGCTTGGCGGCATCCGGATTGGGATCGAGGGAGTCGGCGGCGCTCTGCGTCCCATTCCGGTCTACCCGCAGAGTAGGCACGCCCGGAAGCACGGTGCCCACATCGATGGGCAACTCGATCGTTCGGCCGTCCGCTTCGAACCCGCGAATGCGGATTGCGCGGCCCTGGTAAACAGCCACTCCATTCGTGTCGTACGCTCCAAAATCCTTGCCCCAACCTCTGCCTCCCTCTTCATAGGCCACCCAAAGTTTGCCCGCCGCATCATAGGCGAGGGATGGATAGGCCTCGTATCGCGCCGTGGCGGCTACCGCTTTGGGCGTCCCCCAGGAACCGGTTGCCGCCGCGGTTCGCATGTATATGTCATAGTTGCCGTCCCGGTAAGAATCCCATGCCACTGTAACGCGCCCGGATCTATCGGCCGCAATGGCCGGGTTCCATTCGTTGCCGGAAGATTGGGCGATGGCGAATGGCGCGGTGAAAGAATCGCCCTTTTGCATTGCGCCAAAAATGCCTGCTTTTCCCGCGCGCCAGCCCTGCCACGCCACCCAAACTCTGCCGCTCGAATCCGTCGCGGCCACCGCATCGACATCGGAGCCTGCCTCGCGCGAGATCTGGACCGTTCGCCCGGGGGTTCCGTTCAGAATTGGCCGCGCGAATACATCGAAGTTGCCTTTGTTGTTCGCGGACCAAAACACCCACGCGCGTCCGCGTCCGTCAATTGCGACTGAGGTACGGTAGAGATCGCCGCCTGGCCCGGTGATCGCAATAGCGGGCCCCCACGTGCCACCCATGCGGCGGCGCGCGAAGATCTGGTCGCCGCCGGGTGCGGCTTTCAGCCGTGAGAAATCCGCAATCGGCGTCTGAAGGCGAGCGCGAAGACGGTCATGGTCCGGGTTGTGGCGGAATGAGACGTAAGCCATCCAGATGCCGCCGTCCTTGTCCGCGGCCGCCGACGGAAAGTCTTCTTCCTCAGGCGACTCGGTGATACGCGCGGTGGGCGGTATGCGATCGGCAAACGCCTTACCGTCTAGTTTCGCGACGCCAGTTCCATACGGAATCTCGCTCAAGCGGATCTCGAAGTTGCCTTGGGCGGTGGTGACACTCAGAACGGTATTTTCCGCGGCTTGAGAGAGCTTGGCGATCACGCCGTTCGCTACGATCTGGCGTACTTGCTGGCCGTTGACTTGCGTGCCCCCGCCGAATAGCCGGACTGGATGGGTCCCCACGCGCCACGCAGCGCCGGTGATCGCGTCGGCGCCTTCAAATCGCCAGGGCTCAAGCGAATCGAGATGGGCGCCATCCACTTGAAGCGATCCATCCCATCGTGTTGGCTCTTTGTCAGCGGCGCCGAGAAGAATCCTTACGCTTACCGTGTTCTGGGCGCTGGCCAGCGCGAGGCAAAACGGTATCAGTAGCAGGGCACGTGCACGTCTCATCGGCAATTCCTCGGCTTCCATTCTATTTCGAGTGATCCACGGTTTGGGATGTATGGTTTGAGATGTATGATGATACCGGGGTTCAGGGATGCCGTTCCGATGGGCCACGCTGGCCCTTTGCTTTTCACTCCCCGCCTTGGCGCAGGATGCTTCAGTCACCGGATTGATCCGCGATATCACGGGAGCCCCGATTAGCGGCGCGGACGTGAAGGTGCGCAGCCGGAACACGAACGAGATTCGCTCTATCCGGACCGGTGAGACAGGTCAATTCACGATTGCGGAATTAAATCCCGATACTTACGAGATAACTGTCGAAAAAGCCGGATTCAAATTGCTGCGCGAATCCGGGCTTGAGCTGGAAGTGGACCAGACTGCCCGTCTGGATCTGAAACTCGATATCGGCTCTGTCGAAGATTCCGTCGAAGTAAAGGCGGAATCGCCCGTTTTGAATACTGAATCCGCGGCGCGCGGAGCTGTTATCACGAGCAGGGAAATGGTCGAAGTCCCGCTCGACGGCCGCGACTTCGGGGATTTGGTTTTCCTGGTCACCGGTGTGGGACGGAAAGCACAGAACGCCCAGGGCTCTAATTTCTCTGTAAATGGGACCCGCTCCGATAACGTGAACTTCGTCATTGACGGCTTCAACGATAGGAATCCCCGCGGCGGAGGCGCCGAAGCGCGCCCGAACCTGGATGCCATGCAGGAGTTCAAAGTGCAGACTACCGGATACCCGGCTGAATACGGGCGATTGGCTGGCGGCGTAGTCAACATGGTGCTGAAATCCGGGACCAATGACGTTCACGGCGCTCTGTTCGAGTTCGTCCGCAACGACCTGCTGGATGCGCGTACTTTCTTCGATGCCAAAAAGAGCGAACTGCGGCGCAATCAGTTTGGCGCGACTGTTGGCGGACCTGTCTACCTGCCACGGATCTACCACGGCCGCAACCGCTCGTTTTTCCTCTTCAGTTGGGAAAGCTCGCGCCAGGTGCTGGGGATGAATCGAATTGGCGTTGTGCCCACGCTGCCGGCACGGACAGGTGACTTCAGCAGTGCAAAAGATCCACTGGGCAATCCCATCCTGCTGCACGATCCCTTGGCGGCGGGCACATGCGACACGAAATCGAAGGCGGCTTGCTTTCCCGGAAATAAGATTCCCGCCAACCGGCTCGACGGCGTTGCGGGACGCGTGTTGCCTTATTACCCATTTCCGAACCGCATGAATGCGCAGAATAACTTCCAGATAAATAAGTTGCAGGATGACGATTTCAACAGCTTTCTTTTCCGAATCGATCACACGTTTTCGATGAGCAACACTCTTTCAGCCCGGTACCTGATCCGGCCTACGTTCTCCGTACTGCCGTTTGCGAGCGGCGACACCGGACAATTCGGCAACATCACCAGGTTGCACCAACATCTGGCCGGCTTGACGTACACCCGCCTGCTTTCATCTGTGCTGGTGAATGAGGCCCGGCTGGGATTTTCACGTACGACTGAAGACGATCACGCAGTTAGCGCAGGAATCGATTACGCCAGCCGGTTGGGCATCCCAGGTACAGCCACCGATCCTCGATTTGTAGGCTTCCCGTTGTTTACCATCTCGGGGCAATCCACGATCGGAGACGCGGCCGGACAACCGCTCCAGTACGCCGTAACCAATTACGAGTTTGCCGACACGCTGACTCTCTCGAAGGGCAGCCACCTGCTGAAATGGGCGCCGATGCGCTCCGCAGCCATACCTTCGAGGCTTTCAACAATAATAATCGCGGCACATTCAATTTCCTCGGCCACGTAACGAACGATCCGTTTGCCGACTTCCTGCTTGGGCTTCCCGATAGCGCGACGCGTCAAGCCGGCTCCCCGGGCGCGTATCTTTTGTCTACAACCTACGGCTTTTTTGTCCAGGATGACTTTCGCATTACGCCCCGGCTGACGCTCAATCTGGGCTTGCGGTATGAGATTGCGAAGCCCCCGGTGGAGAAATACGGACGTCTCGCCAATTTTGTCCCATCGTTGGATCAAATCGTAATCGCGAGCGGCAGCACAATACCCGATTTCAATGCGCTTTTGACGCAAGCGAATCTCTCTGGAAAAGTCGCCCTGGCGGCTAGTGTTCACCTGCCTTCGTCGCTGGTGAACACCAATTATGACAATTTCGCTCCACGGTTCGGCTTTGCCTTACGGCCGTTTGGCGGCGTGCGAACGGTGGTCCGCGGCGGCTATGGCATCTTCTACGGAGGCTCTCTGCTCCAACCCATTCGAGACGACCTCACCCGCGTCTATCCGTTCGCCCTGTCTCAAACGTTCAATCGCTCCACCACGGACGTGAAC
>JALYXI010000043.1 GCA_030947245.1 Acidobacteriota bacterium | reverse complement strand
GCGCCCGAGGGTTCATCGATGCGTACCATGTGGCCACGGGGGAACGCCTGGCGCTTCTGGACGATGCCCAACGGGGGAGAGCCGCTGTCGGAAAACCTGGGTGGGCCGGGCTCTTGAGCATGGCTGCGCGGCGGCGTGGCTCACCGGCACGTACGATCCCGAGACCAACCTGATCTACTGGCCGATCGGCAATCCCTGCCCAGACTACAACGGAGATGAACGGAAGGCGACAATCTATATTCGAATTCGGTGCTGGCGCTCGAGCCTGCGACGGGCAAGCTGCGCTGGTATTTTCAGTACACCCCTTATGACCTGCCTGACTGGGATGCGGTGCAGACGCCTGTACTAGTGGACGCTCCATTCCCAGGCAAAACTCGCAAATTACTCCTGCAAGCCAACCGCAACGGGTTCTTCTATGTCCTCGACCGCGAGACAGGGAAATTCTTGCTCGGCCAGCCGTTCATAAACAAGTTGACCTGGGCCACCGGTATCGGAGCCGACGGAAGCAGGTGTGAAGACCTGCCCTTTGGTCGTGGGAGCCACGAACTGGATGTCTACTTCGTATAACCCACAAACTGGTCTTTACTACGTCATGACGCTTGAAAGCTGCGGCGTGTATAGCAAATCGTCCGCAAGGTGGGAGCGCGGAAAATCGTTCTATGGCGGGGGCACGCGCCGGGCCCTGGGGGATATCAATCAGAAAGACTTGCGCGGCATCGATATTCCGATGGGAAAGATTGTGTGGGAGTATCCGCAAATCGGTCCGGGCGCCAGTTGGGGCGGACTTCTGTCGACAGGCGGTGGGATCGTTTTCTTTTGCGATGATAGCGGAGCCTTCGCGGCCGTGGACGCAAAGAGTGGAACGCCGTTATGGCATTTCAACGCCAGCCAGTCCTGGCACGCGTCGCCCATGACCTACGCTGTGGAGGGCACCCAATACGTGGGCGTCGCGGACCGATCCAATATTCTGGCGTTCGTATTGGCGTGATCAGCCGCGTAGTATTCAAAAACCGGGTTAAAAAAAAACGCGCAAAAAAGTGGGTTGGATCTAATTTTGGGATCGGAGTCTGCGGTAATAATCTTGACTGTTGGAATGCCAGCGTGGTTCGCTGAAAATCAGCTATAAAGGCTGTCAAAAACATCAGCTAAGCTATTGCAAACAAAGATGGAGCGGGAGGCGGGAATCGAACCCGCGACGTCAAGCTTGGGAAGCTGGCATTCTACCGCTGAATTACTCCCGCACTCTCTAGTTTGCAACTACTAGTTCATTCTACAGGATTTTGGCCCGACTCGGCTTTTCTATCCCGTCTGTACAATTACGTACGTAGGTAACCGGATAGTCTGCTATCCGGGCGGTTCGAATCAAGTGATATCGTATACGTACTTTGGGAACTATTCCGATACGTCTACCGGTGTGGATCCGAATGCTGGGATGGAAATCTGCTCGGGCACTGCGCCCTATATTACGGCTCAGCCGTGCTGGGAACAGAAAGTGATTGCCTCGAACTTCTCGTCGCTCCTAACGGCTTACACGGCAAAACAGACCTATCCGTATGATACTGCGGTCTTCCCGATGTACGCCGTCGAATTGAAGGGCACGGACACGTCCGGAGCAAATCTCTTGAGGCTCTCGATCAATGGCGGCAGAACGCAATACGATATTGCGTGGTGGATCGTCTTCGACCCCAACACTATCTCGAATTCAGATGGCTGCGTGGGTGGCGGGAATCCTGGATGCATCGTTGCTGCGGAGCCAGTCTGGAGAGCGCAAGCGGGACGATACTGTGGTCTCAAGGGCAGCAATCCCTCCGCTCCGGGATGGGCTATCGGCTCGACGAAATATATCGGGAATCAGCAATTCACAGCCAACGTGGTGAATGGCGGGGCGGATGGAGCAGCGAATTCCGTGGGCGCCAATCCGGCCACATTTATCTCCTGCCCCGCTAATTCGTATGGCATCACCGGAAACCATTGCATTAAAGTGACGGTGGGAAGTGAGCCGTTGGCTGCTGGATTTGTGCCTGCTGGAAATTGCGGCGGGATCGCTCATTACAGCGGCTCCCGGCGATTTGATCAGCGTTGGTTCCTTAATTGACAGTGGACAACTCTCGTTCGGGAAGAAATGCGGTTGATAGCAAAACGCCAGGATCGGTAGCAGTAAGTTTCGTCTACACAATCGCGCGGGGTAAACTGGACCCTCCCGTATGACACAAGGGCCTTTGCGTCCCTGCCGTTCGAGTCTACCGGGACTCTTCCGACGTTGTATTTTAACTGCAACTGCTTTGCGTTTCCGATTGATCCCCAGATCGGTGCTGGTTTCCATTGGAATTGGGTGAATGACCCGCATGGTCTGGAAATAACGGGCGCTTACCAGAAACTCGACAGGTACCAGAGCGGTTCGCATTACGGAAACGATCCGGCCGGCGATGAGATTATGCTGAATGTGCAAAATCAATCCCGCCTCGGTACTCGGTTCGGACTCTGGCACGGCCATTTGCGACCGCCCTCGATGCTGGGCCGGACAAATTCATTCGCGCTCAAAGAGTAATACGTTTATTGATGGGCAGAACTATTTAGGAAGCTATATATCGGGCTCGGTTTCGTCCCGAGGCGCAGCTCTGCTGCCTTGGTCACCGACACATTGTGAAAATTCGCGCCCGTTTCCCTTCCAGGTCTGGATATCCCACGTAAGGTCTATCCAACTTCCGCCATGGCTGGAGTCAAGCCGCTTGTGGATGTGAGCGGACCCGGCAGCGTGATCGCATCCGACCCATCAGGCGCGTTTACATACTGCGTCGTGGAGTTGGTGGCGGGGGAATGCAGAGCCGGATCGATCATCGGCGAGGTATACGCAAACATTCCCGGCCTGACTTGGCCGTTCTGCTCCGTGACGCCCGCGAATAACTTCGATGGCCTTTTGGCCTCGATCCTGGATGCCTGCATTTCGGGCAGTGTTGCGACGAAGGATGGCTACATCCAGCTTCGTACCGATTTTCCGGAGGTCAATCAGGAGGATGGTCATGTCATGCGTGTGTTAGCGAAGGTGAACGGAGCGCGGATCTACCAGAACAGCTATATGTCGGGGTATGGAATTACCTCGACGGGAAATTGAGACATCGTGGAATCGAATTGGGTGGGAGATGAAAGCCACAACCGGAAAAGGGTCTTGCTGAATCTGCTTTTCCTTGCGATAAAGCCGTTTGATTTCGGCGGTTTTCCTGGTGGCGGATCTGGGTCTTCCGAAGGTTGTTCCCTTGGCGCGGGCCTGAGCGACGCCAGCCTTCACGCGCTCCCACAGGATCTCCCGTTCGAACTCTGCGAAGACGGCCAGCATCCCGGCAAGGGCGCGTCTGTATACGAAGAAACCAAGGTAGCGAGGTGGCGGTCCGGCGGCATACGCGTGATGAGCGAAACCTTCTGATGAAGGCGTGGCCTCGCAAGTTGCCTGCGGCCGTAAAAAGGAGCCAAAGGGCACCGGATTGGAGGCGTTGACAATGTAAGGTGAATCCGGGCTGGTGAAGTAAAGGAACCCGCCGTCACGTCCCGCATTGTCTGGTCCGCCAGAGTTTAGATCAGCCGTGAATGATGCCACGGAAAGGGAGCAGGATCTGGAACTGCACGGCGCAGACGTTGAAATGATGAAAGGGTTGCCGGTGATCGAATAGCCGTCATCCAGAAAAAGGCGGTAGGATCCTTCAGTCGGGCCAAAGAAATAAACCGGGTCTTGCTCCACCCCACCGCTGGTTATCAAGATTGCCTGTAAACTTCCGGCGAATAGCATTGCAATTCCGATCTTCTTGAGAGAAGCCATTTATCTCCTAATCGTGTGGTCTACGGGCCGTTTGCGATGGAAAATTACAGGTCTACACCCTTCTTCCACATGAACCACCATGATCCCGCTTTCCTGTTCCAGCTTGAGCGCCGCGGGAACGGCAACGGCCTGCAACCCGATGCCCAGATACCCACGCGCCACGCGGCCGTGAGTCTCCAGGCTCTGCCCGGCGTGCTGGATGACGCCACGCGGAATTGCGATCACCGAAACGCGCGACAAGCCGCCCGCTACCAGGCCCAAGAGGTTGCCCTGCGCATCGGCAACGGCGTCGCCGACTGATGTGGGGTAAATCGAGACTTCCAACCGAATGACTCGTTGAGCTTGCCGCCGCGCCAGGTCTTCCACTCGCGCGCCGCGCCGGTATCGCACGCCGGCAGTGCCAGGTCGGTCGAACTGTCGCCGCCCTTCAAAGCCGCCGGAACGGTTTGGCCCGAAGGCAACGTCACGTGCAGCCCTTCCACCGTAGGCGGATTCGAACGTCAGCACCAGATTGGGCTTCCATATTACGCCGCTCGCAGTGCGGCGCGAACGGCTATGAATTGTGACTACGGAAGCCGCGACGCGCTCGACGCAGGCGGCAAGATCGGAAGAAAAATTTCGTAAGTGTATCGGACATATCTGGAACCAGGGTGGTGCTTTCTCCACTCGCGCGCATCGGAAGATCGGTTAGGCGGGATCCTGCCCGAAAAATTGGAAACGAAACCACGCCCAAGCTCACTACCTGGTATGGAGCTTCAATGAGAAACGCAATCGCCGCCTTTTTCCTGTTCGCCGGGGCGCAGTGCAGCGCTCAGTTGATCGACCGTACGAAGGCTCCGAACCCGATCAATGAAGGCATCGCCAAATCGCTCGAACAGGAGATTGGAGCGGGCCGCGGCGATTGGAATACTCCCAATTCCTCTTCGTTCCTGATTCAACGCGATCCATTCCGGGCGATCCGCCGCGGACGGCAACTCTTTCAACGAAAGTTTCAGCATTTGAGCGGCGCCGAAAACACCTTCTACGCGCGAGACGGCTCTGGCTCGATCGAAAGCAATCTAGCCATTGGGGCCGGACTTGCCGATAGCTGCTCCTCCTGCCACGGCAGACCGCGCGGATCCGCCGGGTTCGGCGGAGACGTAGTTACCAGGCCCGACAGCCGCGACGCACCGCACCTGTTCGGACTTGGATTGAAAGAAATGCTTGCCGATGAAATTACGGCGGAGCTGCGGGATCGCCGCTTACAAGCTGTCACAGAGGCGGCGGCATCGCATCAAGCGGTGACGCGGCTGCTGACTGCGAAAGGCATCCAGTATGGAACGATCACAGCGAATCCAAATGGCACGGTCGATACTTCGAAAGTGGAGGGCGTGGATCCGGATCTGCGGGTCCGGCCTTTCTTTGCGCATGGTGGAACCATGTCCATTCGCGAATTTATCGCCGGCGCGATGAACAATGAGATGGGCTTCCAATGTTTCGATCCGGAAATTACGGCGGCCGGAGGCAACAAGTCGCTCGCGATCACTCCCGCTGGAATGGTTCTGGACGGTCGAACCGATACGATCGAAATGCCGCCCGACCCCGACCCGTCGAAAGTGCAAAGCGGGCAATCGCCTCGTAATCAAATGGCAACCGCGGTTGTCGATTACCTGGAATTTTATCTGCTGAACTACTTCAAACCCGGCCTTTACGAGCAGACGCCCGCCGTCCTGCGGGGCCGTGAAACATTCGACCGGATCGGTTGCGGTTCGTGCCACATATCCAATCTTCGGATTGACAGAGACAGGCGCGTGGCCGATTTAGAGACCGTATACGATCCGGATCGCGGCAACTTCAATCATCTGTTCGCCACAGCCACGCCGCTGATCCAGGTCATCGACGATGGCAATGGCCTGCCCACACGAAAAGTACCCAAGATGGAACCCTTTCTGGTGAAAAATATCTTTACGGATTTCAAACGGCATGACCTGGGGCCGAATTTTTGGGAGCGGAATTACGATGGCACCTATCAGCATCAGTTCCTGACGGCGGCGTTGTGGGGCGTCGGGACTACGGCTCCGTATGGACACGATGGTAGAAGCGCAAACCTGGCGGAGGTCATCCTCCGGCATGGGGGTGAGGCGCAATCCGTCCGCGATCGTTTCGCCGCCTTGACCGATACGGATCGCACGGAACTGTTGGAGTTCTTGCGTTCGCTGGTGCTGTTTCCGCCGGACGATACGGCGTCGACCTTAGACCCCGGTGACAAGCTGGCGGTTGGTTTCCCGCAATTGCGGCACGGGGCAATTAAGCTGACTGTGCTTTTCAACGATCCGGCGGAGATCGAGTAAAGCGCTGAAACTGAAGTATGCTGGCCCAAAGTGCATGAATGCCTATGCCGCACTGCTGCGAGGTGTGAACGTCGGCGGAAAGAACAAGCTTCCGATGAAACGGTTGGCGCGGATGTTTGCGGAGGCCGGATGCGAGGACGTCCGCACGTACATCCAGAGCGGCAAGGTGGTGTTCCACGCGGGAGCCGATACCGCGGCGCGCATTCCCGCGAGGGTTGCCTCGGAGGCCGCTTCGGTTGCCGGACACGGGTGGTGTTAAGAAGCGCCACAGAACTGAAAGCCACGGTGGCAAACAAACAATCCTTTCGTCCGCCGTGGCGTGGCGGAAGATGCGCTGCATGTGCTATTCCTGGCAGAGACACCTTCGGGCACCGCCGTCGAACTGCTGTCAGTACCGGCCGGAACTGGCGGACTGTAAACAAACTTCTGGAGATGATGGGCTAAGCCCGGGCTTTTGCAACGGCCGCCAGGAACTGCTTCGCGCGGTTTTCGATTTCCGCATAGTTATTGTCTTCGATAAGCTTGGCATTCACCAGTTCACTGCCCACAGCGACCGCAATCGCGCCGGCTTTCAGGAAGTCCGGCGTGGTTTCGATATTGACTCCGCCGGTCGGGATCATCTGTACTTGGGGCAAAGGCCCTTTCAGCGCTTTGATGTACTTCGCTCCACCTACTGCATCCGCAGGAAAAATCTTGATTACGTCCGCACCTGCTTCCCAGGCCGTTACAACCTCCGTTGGGGTGAGCGCGCCGATGCAGATCACCTTCGAATAGCGCTTACACATGGCGATGGTGGAGAGCCGGAGATTGGGGGTGACGAAAAACTGGGCTCCGGCCAGCATACAACTTCGCGCCGTTTCGGGGTCAAGGACGGTACCTGCGCCCAGCATGATCCTGTCACCAAACTGGTCAGCCACTTTTTCGAGCGCTTTAAGTGCGCCGGGAACCGTCATCGTGATTTCCGCCGACCGGATGCCGCCCTTGTGGATCGCCTCAACTGACTTGATGGCGGTCTCGGCGCTAGACGTGCGAACCACAGGCACTACGCCAATATCAGTGATGAAGGAGAGAATCTGCTGGGCAGTCACTAGGAATAACTTAACACCGCTTCAACGGCCTACGGCTTGTTCGCCGCGGAGGATCATGCAAGTCCCGGAGAGCCTCGCTACCAGGCTGCCCTTTTCATCGGTGATGTCGCATTCGTTCAGTACGATGGTGCGGCCGCGGCGAACCACCCGGCCGGCGGCGATCAGCTTACCGTTCCAAACTGGTTTCAGGAAGTTGATCTTAAGCTCAAGCGTGGTGAAGCTTTCCCCTTCTTCCAGCGTGGTGGCGGTGGAAGTGCCCATGGCGGCATCGCCCAGGTCGCAAAGGATTCCGCCGTGGAGCGTCCCCATGGGATTCCGGTGTTCGGGCCGCGCTTCCATTTCGAACGTAACTGAGCCCTTAGTGTAGGAAGTTAAGCGGAAGCCGATCAGCTTGGCGATGGCCGGTTCCACTCCATGGCGCCAGCGCTCAAAGATGTCCCTGGTGTCCACCGCTTACGGGCGGCTCCGGCCGTTCTTTCGGATTGCCTCCAGGGCCGCGGCCATACGCTTCACCCGATCCGGTTCCCGTTCGGCGAGATTCTCCCGCTCACCCGGATCGACGCTGATATGGAAGAGCTGATTTTGGGGGTCGTTGCCCAACTCGTTGCCGGTCAGATTTCTCTTGGGTCCGGGGTGAGGGAGGATCAGCTTCCAATCGCCTTCCACCAGTGACAAAGAACTGGCGTGTTCCACAAGGTAAGGGCGGCCTGTCTTAGAGTCACCGAGAAACGCGGGTAAGAGGTCGAAACTGTCCGGGGCCGCTGAGGAAGGCAACTTCTGACCGGTCAGGCCTGCGAGCGAATGAAGCAGATCCACATGGCACATCAGTGCATCGGACGTGGTGTCCGGCTTAACGTGCTTCGGCCATCGGACGAGAAAGGGAACACGCGTGCCGCCATCGTAGTTGCTGTACTTCCCGCCCCGGTAAATGCCCGCGGGCTTGTGCGCACCGGCCTTTTCCGCAGCTTGATCGCGGTATCCGTCATCGAGCACGGGGCCGTTATCGCTGGCGAACATGACGATTGTGCTGTCCGTCAGCTTGAGCCGGTCGAGAGTGTCGAGAACCTGGCCGGCAATCCAATCCAGCTCCACGATGGCATCGCCGCGCGCGCCCATTTCGGTTTTACCCACGAAGCGGGGATTCGGAAGGCGCGGCACGTGAATATCATGGGTTGCGAAATACAGGAAGAAGGGGCCGGCCTTCTCGCGTTCAAGAAATGCAAGCGCTTTGGAGGTGAATGTATCCGCCATATCCTCGTCCACCCAACGAGCTGATTTTCCGCCTTTCATGTAACCGATTCGGCTGACCCCGTTCACAATTGCCATATCGTGCCCGTGGCTTGGCTGCATCTTTAGCAACTCGGGGTTGGCTTTTCCGGTTGGCTCTCCGGGAAACGGTTCTTCGTAGCTGACAGAGATTGGGTCTTTGGGATCGAGATTGACCACCCGATGGTTTTCGATGTAGACGCAGGGAACCCGGTCCCCCGTGGCGGGCATGATGAAGGCGTAATCGAAGCCGATTTCGAGCGGCCCGGGCTTGATTTCTCCATTCCAGTCGATGGAGCCCGATCCGAGCCCCATGTGCCACTTGCCGACAACTCCGGTGCGGTACCCCGCTTGTTTCAGCATGGACGGCAGCGTGGTGCGGCCCGGTTCGATCAAGAGCGTGGCATCGCCCGGCAGCACACCCGTCCCTTTCTTGCGCCAGGCATACTCGCCGGTCATGAGCGCGTACCGCGAAGGCGTGCAAGTGGCCGAAGGCGAATGGGTGGCAGTGCCGCGCATTCCCTGTGCCGCAAGACGGTCGAGATTGGGCGTCTTCACCTTTGTGGCTCCATAACAGCTCAGATCGCCGTAGCCCACGTCGTCGGCGTAGATCAGAACGATATTTGGCTTCATGGCGGAAGCTGCACTTGCCGTTGCCGCCACTGCTGTGGCCGTGACTCGCTGCAGGAATGCCCTTCGGGTTGTCATGAGAACTCCTCCTATCATCACGTGTAGCGCAAGTTGCCGCCGAGCATCTCCTGCAAAAGCGGAGAGTGCGGGTAGGCATGACCGCGATACTGCCGGAGACCTTCCCCGTACTCCGCGCCGAAGCGCGCACCCGTCTCCCGCGTGGAAACTGTCATTTGATGGATGTAATCATCCATCCCGTGGTGTTTCCGCAGCCATTCTCTCTGGCTGACATGCTGTTCCAGCATCTTCCGCTTGATCGCAAACCACGCGGAAATGTCCACGCCGAAATCTGGAATTGCGGCGTTACCCGCATTGTCCAGACCCGTCAGGGGATCCATAAAGTACAAGTGCGGGATTGCTCCAAGCGCCGGAGCCGGCGTGCCGCCGCCTGTTCCGTATAGCGGGACCGGTGCAGCGAAGGAGGCGTCTTTGACCAATGCGCTGGTCGCTTCATGGTCGGCCAGGTAATCCGTAGGCGAGGCTGTGATCACGATATCCGGGCGCACGCTTCGCAGAATTTCAGTAACACGGCGGCGGGACGGATCGGTGTTGAAGATGTTCAAATCCTGAAAGCCGCAGCACACGTATTCCGCGTGAATCAGCGCGGCTGAGGCACGTGCTTCCGTCAAACGGATCTGTGAGATCTCACGGGATGTCCGTTCGGCGGATCCGCAGTCCCCGGCAGTCATCGTCGCCATCGTTACACTGTGTCCGGCAGCGGCGAGCAGCGCGAGGGTTCCTCCCAGGAGAATCTCCAGATCGTCGGGATGCGCGTGGATCGCAAGAATCCGTTTCATTTGCAATCGGGTACGGAGCGGGTCTGCCTATCGTATTATGAAGGCATTCCGATGTGTAAGACCGTGGCTCCGTTCACGAGGGACAAATCGAATATGGAACAAGATCTGACGAATCGACGTGATTTTATGAAGACGGGAGCTATCGGCAGCGCACTGGTTGCCGGTTTTCCCGCGATTATCTCCGGCCAAACCGTGACGAACGCGATCAAAGTGGGACTGGTTGGGTGCGGCGGGCGCGGTACCGGCGCCGCTTCACAGGCGCTGCACGCGGACGATTATGCTGAGCTCACAGCGGTCGCCGACATCGACCAGGACCAGATCGATAAATCGCAAGCCACGCTGAAGCGAATTTCGCAAATAGCTAGCCGCGTCAAGGTAGAAAAACCTCGGGAGTTCCTTGGGCTGAATGCTTACCAACAACTAATTGGAAGCGGCGTAGACGTGGTGCTTTTAGCCACTCCGCCGGGGTTTCGCCCCATGCATTTGGCAGCCACCGTCGAGGCGGGCAAACACGTCTTTTGCGAGAAGCCCGTTTCCACGGATGCTCCTGGCCTGCGCTGGGTTATGGAAACTGCGGAAAAGGCGAAG
>JALYXI010000035.1 GCA_030947245.1 Acidobacteriota bacterium | reverse complement strand
TGAATCAGCAGACGCGTACGATGGCGGTGGAACTCGATGTTTCCAATCGGGATGGTTCGCTGTCGCCCGGGATGTATCCCACGGTAAGTTGGACCGGACGCTCCGGCAGCCCAAGCCTGTTCGTGCCGAAAACCAGTGTTGTGACTACAACGGAGCGAACGTTTGTCATTGTGGACCGCAACGGGCGCGCGGCGTGGGTGGATGTTCGGAATGGCGCGGCCGAAGGAGATTTGGTGGAGGTGAGGGGCGCGCTGAAAGCCGGGGATCGTGTCGTGCGGCACGGCACAGACGAGCTGCGCGAAGGCGCCGCACTCAAGTAAGTCCGCTTAGCGGACGAATTGATTCACGTAATCCGCGCCCAGACCGCAGGCTTCGTAGTGCTTGCGGCACATATCGATCTTGGTGAAAACGTCTTCGAAGCCGGTATGGGCGCCGTGCTGGTCTACGTAGTACATGCAGCCGGAGATATTGAAGAATGTGATCATTTCTTCCACATCTTCCGGGACGCTCAGAGTGTGGGTTTCGCCGGGCGGTTCGAAGACGTAATCGCCCTCGCGGGCAATCCATTCGTGTTCCAGGTAGCGCCAGGAGCCCTTAATCACGTACCCGTGGACGGGCGCGGGGTGACGGTGACGGCTGAGAATGCCCGCTTTGCGGACACGCAACAAATTGCACCACTGGCCCGCCAGGGTGTTCAGCATCAGCGGCCGGAACCAGACATCTTTTGCTTGCGGAACCCAGACGCGCTCATCGTCCGGAACGGCGGTGGCGACAATTTGATGAGGCGAAAGCGGGTGCGTGGTCATCATACGGCGGAATAGCCGCCATCCACCGGGAGAACGGCTCCTGTGATGAACGATGCGGCTGGCGAACACAAGAATAACACCGCGTTGGCCACTTCCTCCGGCGTGCCCCAACGAGCAAGCGGAGTGCGGCCCAGGATCTGAGCGGATCGGGTGGCGTCCCGCTGAAGCGCTTCGGTGAATCCGGTTGCGATCCACCCCGGGGCGACTGCGTTGACGCGGATTCCGTCCCCAGCCCATGCCGCCGCCAATGACTTGGTAAGCTGCACGATGCCGCCCTTACTGGCGCTATAAGCGGGGACGCGCGCGCCGCCAAAAAAGCTCAGCATGGAAGCCATATTGACAATCGCGCCTCCGGAACGCGTCAGCAGCGGATGGGCAGCGCGGCACATTCGCATGGCGCCAGTGAGATTGACGTCCAGCACTTCGGAAAATGCAGGCATATCGAACTCATCGTCACGACGGATGATGCCGGCGCAGTTGACCAGGAAATCGAGGTTGTCGAGCGGCGCAAAAGCACGGGAAATTTGATCCTCCGCGGTGACGTCCAGTTCTTCCGGCCCGGGAGCGATGACGTGCGCACCCGCATGGGCAAAGCCGCGGGCGGCCGCCAGACCGATTCCGGCGCCGCCGCCGGTCAAGAGAACTGTTCTTCCGGAAAAGTTGAACATTCAAAACAGCGTTGACGTAATAGTGTAGCGAGATGAGTAGAACGATTGCCGAGTGGGTGTTTAACTTTGTGCTGCTGGTGTTTGCCACCGGCATGGTGGCGCAGCCATTTGTGATTCCCTCCGGATCCATGGAAACCACTCTGATGACGGGCGACCATGTGATCGTCGATAAGCTTGCTTACGCGCCCGGCGGTGGGTTCGGACTCCTGCCTTATCAGGATGTGCAGCGTGGCGATATCATCGTGTTTCGCTATCCTCCGGACATCCGCCAAAATTACGTGAAGCGCGCGATCGGCATACCGGGAGATCGCATCCGGATCGAAAACAAGCGGGTGTACCGAAATGGCGAGCTCCTGCGCGAGCCGTATGCGCGTCATATATTTCCAAACCACGACCCGCGGCGCGATGAGATGGCCGGGATCACCGTTCCGCCCGGCATGTATTTCGCCATGGGCGACAACCGCGACAATTCGGAAGATAGCCGATATTGGGGTTTCGTGCCGCGCGAAAACATTGTCGGCAAGCCCGTGGTAGTGCTGTGGTCGTATGATGCGCCAACTGAGGACCTGACCGGCTATACCCTGCACCACGCCGTGGATGTGGCGGAGCATTTTTTCACCCGCACCCGCTGGTCACGAACCCTGATGCTGGTTCGACCGGATGATCTCTAGCTGCGCCATGTGATTGCGGTCATGGCCGCCCATGGTGTCAAGAATGACTTGTAATGCCATTTCTCCGCGTTCGGGATGAGTGAGCGGTTTGCGGAGTTGTTCGGGCGAAAGGCTCCCGGCAAAGATCAGGTTCCATTGCCGCAGCGCTATAAACGCATTGAGCGCAGCCTGAACGTCGAAGTTGGCGTAGGGGGCCGCCCATGCGGATTGATCGAAAGGCTGAATTACATGATGCTCCTCGGCGATCGCCTGGCGCAGGCGGAACCCGAACGCGATCTCACAATCCGCCAGGTGACACACTATCTGCCGCGCCGTCCACTTGCCGGGCGCATACGTTTGATCCCATCCGGCGGGACCGATTGTGTTCACCAACTCACGAAGGCTCTCGGGAGTAGTTTGAATCACGTCCATGGCGCGCTGATCGCCAAGAAACAAACGATAAGGATTCACCTGGACACGGTAGCATGGCGCAGATGCCGGTAGACCAGCGCCACCGGTAGACCGACCACATTGCTGTAGGACCCGTCGATGCGTTCGACGAATCTGGAGCCGAACCCCTGGATGGCATAAGCGCCGGCTTTGCCCATCGGCTCCCCGGTGGCGACATACTCGCGAACCTCAGAGTCGGTCAACGTGGTGAACCAGACCTTGGTGCAGGCCCATTCGGCCGCGATATGGGCGCCGGCGCGCAGGCAGATACCTGTAAGCACTTCGTGTTTGCGGCCGGAAAGAAGAGTCAGCATGCGCTCCGCATCCACTGCGTCCCGCGGCTTTCCCAGGATCTCGCCATCGATGACGGCCACGGTGTCGGCCGCGAGGATAATCTCATCCGGTTCGCTCGCCGCCGCCTCCGCTTTCTCCCACGCCAGACGCTCTACATGCTTCTCCGGATCTTCTCCTTCACGCACGGATTCATCGACACTGACGGGACGCACCGTGAACTCGAAGCCCGCGTTGGTCAGCAGTTCACTACGGCGCGGCGACTGCGAGGCAAGGACCAGCTTCAATGGGCGCCATACCTTTTCTCGCCGGCTTCGATTCGGACGGGAAGCCGGTTCTGGCGCGGTGGCAACGGGCAGGTTGCGAACTCGATGTAAGCGCACGGCGGGTTGTAAGCGCGGTTGAAGTCGAGCTCCACGAACCCGTCCTTCGGCATGTCGGCTTTCAGGAAGCGGCCCGAGCCGTACGTGGAGTCGGCACTCGTCAGATCCCGGAACATAAAGAAAAGCTCACCGGGTTCTTCAATCACCGGCTCAAGGCGAAACTGGCGGCCATCGAGCGAAAAGTCGGCGTATCCGGGACTTGGCTCATCCTGCGTGTCACCCAGGATGTTGGTCACGGGAATCGCCTTCGGCGGGTCATAGGGATGCCACGCGGCGCGGACCCGGTATTTTTCATCCGCCGGGAACCAGTGAAGGCCTTTGAACTCGCGGCGAGTTGCGGTCTCCGGGTCGCGCAGGCGGATCCCGAACCGGGCGCCGCGCTGAATGAACGTGATTGCCACACCGCAGTGTTCCACCACGTCCGGAGCGTGGCCTTGGTCGGATGAGAGCACAGCCGTTTCGGCCGGTTTGCCGTTCACCGTAATAGATGAGCCGGAGTTTGCGTGGAGCGTCGCGCGGGCGCCATCAAAGATGATTGTGGCCGCGTGTGCGGAACAACGCGCCGGCAGCCGGATCTCGCTGCCTTCGGCGGAACCAACCCGGTTCTCACCTTGTTTCAGCCAGAATAAGCCCGCCACGGAAAGCCAGCCTTGCGGCGCTTTGAGCCCGGCCTCATAACCGGCTCTCCATTTGTCAGTTTCGGTCACAAAAGCTCCGCTCGCGGCGAGGAGGAGAGTGAACGACAATAGCAGGGGCGCTCCACGCTTCATGACTTTAATTAAGACACAACCAACGGTGCTCATTGTAGGCGCCGGACCTGTCGGGCTTTCGCTCGCTCTCATGCTGGAGCGCTGGCAGGTTCCGTACAGGATTATCGATCCGAGCCCGGAACCCGCGAAAGAGTCGCGCGCGCTTGCCATTCACGCACGTACGTTGGAGTTGTTCGAATGCTTAGGAATTGCGAATGAATTCACAGCGCGGGGCCTGCCGGTGGATGCCGTCTATCTCAACAACGGCCCGGAAACGCTGGCCCGCATTTCTTTTGAGGGTTTGCCGTCAAAGTATCCCTACATCCTATCGCTGCCCCAGCACGTGACGGAAGAAATCCTGAACAGGCATGTTCCGGTAGAGCGCGGAATCCGTCTCTCCGGAATCTCGCAAGACGGGGAATGGGTCACGTGCGAAATCGTGGATTCTGAAGGCGCAGTGGCCAGGGAAGATTTTTCCTACGTGGTGGGGTGCGATGGAGCGCGCAGCGCCACGCGGCACTTACTCGGGTCTTCATTCGAAGGCGGCGACTACGAAGAGTCGTTCGTCCTGGCAGACGTTAAGGTGGAATGGGATCTTCCGGAGAACGAATTTCACGTGTTCTCCGGGACCCAGGGACTTCTGGCAGTATTCGCCTTCGGTAATGGGCGTTCCCGGGTGATTGTCAGTGCGAAGGCGGGCGCGTTGCCGAAGGAACCCACGCTCGAAGAGGTCCAAGCTCTTGCAGAAGCGCGCGGCCCGGGGCGGAATCACCTCACAGATCCAGCCTGGATTACCGGGTTCCGGATCCACCACCGGATGGTGAAAGCTTTTCAACAAGACCGCGTATTCCTCGCAGGCGATGCCGCGCACATTCATAGTCCCGCTGGCGGCCAGGGGATGAATACCGGCATTCAGGATGCGT
>JALYXI010000031.1 GCA_030947245.1 Acidobacteriota bacterium | reverse complement strand
GCCTGCGCGCGCGGCCTTGCAATATCACCGGAGCGCCTTCGAAAGAGAACGGCTGCTTAGGAACCTTCTGCTGCTTCACGGTAAAAGAGCGTTCCGGCGCCGACAAATCGAGAGAGAGAGCGTAATTCCACGGCGTCGTGGGGAAAATTTCCCAATCCGGCGCGGGACCGGTTTGCTTGAGTTTGCGCCAGGTTTCGCCGATTGCGAGAGAGTAGACCAGCGGACCCCGTTCAATCACCGCTGCGTTGTGATAATCGCGCGTAACGCGGATTTCCATCGGAAACACGAGTTCCACTGTGTCGCCACTTTTCCACGTGCGCGCGATTGTGAAGAACCGGCCGGCTTGCACGCCGCCGCTGTCTGAGCCGTTGACGGAAACGCGCGCCTTAGCCGCCCAGCCGGGGATACGCAAGGCAAGCGGGAAGGACGCGTCACGATCCAGTGCAATGCTGATGGTTACCTGGCCGCGAAACGGATATTCCGTCTGTTCGGTGAGATGTGCTTTCGCGCCATCCGCCACGGTTGCTGTCACTTCGGACGGGCCATAAGCGATTGCGGCCAGGCCACGCTCCGAGGTTGCCATCCCCGATGTTGCCATCCAAATACTCGCCGCAAACTTCGGCCAACCCTGGTGCATATTGGCGGTGCAGCAGCCGAAATTCGGCTGTAGACCGAAGAGATTCGATTCCGGGCCATTGCTCGCCCAGTTGCGATTGGCCAGGCTGACCAAGACTTGGTTGGGCTGTTGGTCATATTGATGGGCCCACATATCCGGGCTAAACGTGCCGGGCAGCGCATTGAACGCGACTTTCTCCAGGCGGTCTCCGATGGCCGCATCGCCCAGGATGGCGAGTTCCGTTTCGTACGAGAACATCGCTTCCACCACAGCGCAAAGCTCCACGCCCTGTGATGGATCACGGCCGGCATAGTGCTCATCGGCGCTGTGCATTCCGTTGGCCTGCAAATGATAACGGTCCAGCTCCGCCAGCATCTGGTATGCCGCCTTGCGCTCCTTCTCGTCCCCGGTGATCACGTACCAGACCGCGGCGGCCTTCAACGCCATCGCATTGTTCACGCCGTGTGTTTTCAGGCTCAAGTTTGGCTTGGAGACTTTCTCGGTATATCCGAAATTCGCGAACTGCGCATCCCAGTCGTAACCCTGTTTGTGAAGCTTGCCCGCCAACTCCAGCGCAGCTTGGCTGCCCGTCCGGTCATACAGCCAGATCAGGCTCACCACTTCGTCCTGCCACCGGAAAACGGCCCATTCATGAAGGGGGCGCTTGTCGATATTGCTCAGTTGGTAAGCAACGTATTTCTCGAAAAATGGGATCACGCGCGGATCGCCCGTGGCTTCCTGATACTGAGTCAGCGCTTTCAGCATCAGCATGTTGGGCCACCAATCCAGATTCTTTTCGGGCCCGATGGCGCCTTCGGAACGCTGGTGGTCGAGTGCCCAATCCACCCACTTGCGCGCTCTCGCTACCAGTACCGGGTCACCCAGCAGATAAGCCAGCGGCACCAGGCCATCCAGGTAATAGGGGCCGCGTTCCCACCCTTCGCCGCCTCCGCCAAGCCATGCGCTCCCAGGCCCAAGATCCGGCCAAAATTCTTCCAGGTGCCCGGAAAGCCCGTCTGCCTGTATACGCAACTGATCGCGGAGCCAACCCGTTGGCCTCACCGCGCCTAATGGGAGCGGGTAAAAAGCGTTCGGCATCAGAGGAGCCTTGTGCGGCAGCACCGCCTCCTGCTGTGCCGCGGTCAACCCGGTGGCTGTCAATAAAGTAAAAACAATAAGTTGCTTCATTTCGGTTGCTTCTCCGGTTCTCGAACGGTCAGAATTTGGTTCGCTTTAATGTCCCGGAGCTTCTGGACAGTTCCCAGCGGCCACCGGATCTCCAGGTCCACCCGGTCCACGGCGCCAAGGCCGAACTGCAGGCGCGGATCGTTGCAGGAATAGAAACTGGACTGGCCGAGAACTTCCTGCGCCTGCTTCCTGCCGCCATAATGACAGACAACGCGCGCGCCGATGGCGCTTCGGTTCGACTGTGTCCCGATCAGTTTGATCTTAATCCAGTGATTGTTGCCTTTCAGGTCATTGCGTAGCAGAGGGCGGCTCATTCAGATTGACGATAAGAATGTCCACGTCGCCATCGTTATCGAAATCGCCAAACGCGCAGCCGCGGCTGGCATGCGCTTCGGACATCGCGGGACCGGCCTGGCCGATCAGTTCCTCCAGCTTGCCCGATCCCAGATTGCGGAAGATCACGCGCGGCGTCTTAAAGGGATAGCCGGATACCTTTGCTTCTATTTCCGGGTACACGTTTCCCGTCACATAAAACAGATCCGGATTTCCGTCGTTGTCCAGGTCCACGATGCCCGCGCCCCAGCTTACGAACCGGTTTTCCACGCCCAGTCCGGCGCGTACTGTCTGATCTTCGAAATTGCCTTTGCCATCGTTCAGGTAAAGGACATTGGTGTCATCGGCGAAATGCGTTTTGAAAATGTCGAGATTACCGGTCAGCCGGAAGTCTCCGACGCCCACGCCCATTCCCGCCTGCTCCATGCCGTCTTCGCTGAGCGCGGCGCCGTTCACTAAGCCCACTTCTTCGAACGTGCCGTCGTGTAGATTTCGGAACAGCAGACTCGGCGTCGAATCGCAGGCCACGTAGATATCCGGCCATCCGTCGTTGTCGAAATCGGCGGCCACTACGGTCATTCCGTAACCGGGAGAGGCCTTCGAGATTCCAGCCTGCCTCGAAACGTCTGTGAAGGTTCCATTCCCGTTGTTCCGGTATAGGGAATGATGTCCGAACGGCAGCCCGCGCGGACCGCAGTTTACCGGGATGCCTTTCCAGGTGCAATTCACGGATGCGCCCGGCTTCGAGATCTTGGCAAAATCGAAATCCAGATAATTCGAAACGAACAGATCCAGGTGGCCATCGCGGTTGTAATCGACGAACGAGCATCCCGATCCCCAACGGCTGCCCATTTCAAGGAGACCGGCGGCTTCGGTCACGTCGGTGAACGTGCCATCGCCGTTGTTGCGGTACAGCGTATTGCGGCCCCAGCCCGTGAGGAACAGATCCTCGTATCCGTCATTGTTGTAATCGCCTACTGTGACGGCGGAGGCCCAGCCTGTTCGCAGCAGCCCTGCCTTTTCGGTCACGTCCGTAAAGGTGCCGTCGCGATTGTTTTTGTAGAGCCGGTTGCTGGTTCCGGGAGGCGCCTCCGGCACGCGGGAGCCGCTCAAGACCAGCAGATCCATCCACCCGTCATTGTCGTAATCGACGAAGGCGCAGCCGCAACCTACGGTTTCGACGATGTAATCCTTATGGTCGACCGGGCCGTAAATTGTGGGATATGTGAGCCCGGCCTGGCGGGCGATGTCTGTGAATGACGCCAGGAACGGGATGCCGGACGGCTTCGCCCTGGGCTGGGCCGCGGTGGTGCGCGCGGCAATGCCTTGGGCTCGAAGCGCCGGGGTTGCCAACAGAGCGAACAGACTGCGCCGGGACAAACTCATGGCATTCACGCGGGCGTCCAATTCCAGCATTAAGCGGCACAACCAAGATAACAGTGCGGCGGAGTTAAGATACACTGCCTCTTAGCTCCAGAGGAGGCGCAAACCGGGATGCGATTACTGCAATCCTTGATGCTCACAGCGGTTTCTGGGCCACTATTTGCCGGGTGCGGACTTTTTCTGGACATGGGCAACCCGTCGCTACGAGTGATCCGGCAGCGCATAACGCATTGGTAACCATGCGAATGTTCAACTGCTCAGGCGCCGCCCGGGAAGGCAACGGAATTCCATACCCTCAGGAGAGTGCGGCCGTCAGCGTAATGGCGGAGGGGTTGGTGGATGGCCACCCTGTTTCACAACCGCTGAAAGCTGTAAAGCTTTCCGCTCCCGGCATGAGCGCGGTCTTCTGGCAGCAGCCGGAGAAAGGAGCATGGCTGCTCGATATTCGGATCACAGGCGCGGGCCCTTATTTTATCGGCGGTAATTCGCAGAGCGTTATAGGGACTGCGTTAAAGGTCGGGCCGGAGGGTATAGAACGGCGAACCCGTCTCTTGCATATTCCCCCGGCGGCTGACGAAATTGACCGGACCCTGCTCAGGATCTCGCAAGCGGGCGCCCAACCGACCGGCGGAGCATAGTTTCGACTGCTACCATACCGAAGCAAGCTGAATTCTTATGCTTCTTTCCATGGCGGCCGTTTTTATCGGCAGCCAATCCTGCCGC
>JALYXI010000029.1 GCA_030947245.1 Acidobacteriota bacterium | reverse complement strand
TCGGGGGTGAGACCTGTGATGAAGGGGCTGGCGGAACCGTCGCTGGTTCCGGTGAGAGCGAAGTTCAGGCCTGCCAGGATATTGGGATCGGACGCATCGCAGAAGTTGACGCCCTGCTGGGTGCCGATGTAGCGGGCCGCGCTGTATAGAGTCTTCTTGAGCGTGTAGTAGGTATAGGTCAGCTTGCCTAACTGTTCCAGCGAGACCAGCAGAGTCACCAGGATAGGAATGAAGAGCGCGGCTTCGAGGATGGTGTTGCCGCGGCGCGCTCTCATTGGAACAACACCACCTTGCCGGGACCGTTCTGGGCTTGGCAGCCTCCATCGAAGCGGCCCTGCTTGAGCGGGACGGGGCTGCCGATGTAGAGCGCCTGAAAGCGGCCGTCTGTATCGGCGGGATCGTTGGCGGCGCCGCCCTGGGTGGCTTCGAGGAGGAATTGGCGAAAGCCCAGGATCGTCATGGCGCCCGCGGCGCTGAGAGCGTCCACGATGGGGATTGTGATGACGCGGCGAATGCTGCCGGTGTAGGTGGTGTAGTCATCGATACCGGTCAGGTCGGTGTCGACGGCGTAGGCGGAGGAGATGCCTGCAAGGCCGGTGATGCCGTTGCAGGTGGCGGGAGTGTTTGAATCCATGCGCGTGCTGACGCCGCACAGCAGAAAGCGCACGGACTGCGTAACCGATTGAGAAGCGCACGATTGCGGAAGCGCCGTGGCCCAGACAACCTCAGTATTATTGGCTGTAAAGCAGGCCTGAGTCCGGATGCCTGAGCCGGGAAGGCCCGCGCTGCCAATTCGGAATAGCTGCTGCGTTTCGTCAAACGTGCTGGCGGTGTCGTAGCGGTCCAGAAGCAGGTAGGGAAGCCGCTGTGCAGTTCCCGCAAGGGCCGCGGGTTGGGGCGTGCCGGTGCAGACGTAGCCGAAGGTATAGCGGGTGGCGGACGTGAAGCCGAAGTTCACCGTGTCCGAGGAATCAAGGGCTGCCACCGCGAAGTTTTCAATGCCGCAGGCGGTGCACAGCGGGGCGCTGATCCCGGCCACGGCACGCGCGGCGATTGTGGTTTTGCGAGAGGCGCCCCCAGGCAGGAGGGCCCAGAAAGTGAGTGGCGCATCGGCGGTGATATTGGTTTGGACGTACTGCGCTGTGGCTCCATCGGAAGCACTGCCGGAAGGCGAGTTGGGGTCCGAAGTGACAGCGTCCGCGGCAGTGGCGAAATAGCCGGGATCGGGGACGTTGCTCTGAAAGAAGCCGGAACTGTCACCAATCGGGAGGGAGCCGAAGTTGTAGCGGTTCGCATTGCCGTTGCTGTTATCGAGCGTGAGGCGGGCGGCGTTGGTGGCGTAATCCGTGGAAGCGTTGGTGCCGATCAACTGGCGCGCGGCGGAGAGGGCCATAGCGTTGGCGGCTTGGTTGAGTTCGCCACGAATCAGGTAGAGCCGCCCGAGATCGATGGCGAACCCCATGAAGCCGAACAGCACGGGCACCAGGATGACCAGCAACTGCAGCGCGACTGCGCCGCGCAGGCTATTTCGGTTCCTGGTATCCACGGGGGCCCACAAATTCCGGCGCCGGGGCGGCGTCCTTTTTCGACTTCTTATGCGTGCCGACCGCCTTGTCTTCTTCGACCGTTTTTTGGAACGGCTCGATAAAATCAGGCAGCTTGGCCTTTTCGTCCGCGGTGAGCGCCCGGACAAAGTGGGGCGTGATCACAACCAGCAGCTCGTCCGTGGTTTTCTGGGTAGAGCGGGTGCGGAACAGATTTCCGAGAATGGGAATGTTGCTGAGGCCGATCAACCGGTCGGCTTCGCGGGTGACGCGGTTATCGATGAGCCCGGCAATGGCAAAGCTTTCGCCTTCGCGCAGGATGACTTCGGTATCGGCGCGGCGCTGCGAAATTGCGGGGATGAGGTAGCCCTGCAAAGTGACGGCGTTGGCGTAATCGAGCGAACTGACTTCGGGAGAGACTTTGAGATCGATGGCGCCGGACGGCGTAACCGTGGGAGTGAAATCGAGCTGTACGCCGAATGGTTTGAACTGGACGGTGATGACAGGCGCGGTAGAGCCGCCCGTGGAAGTGGTGGTCAGAACGGGGAATGGAAAGGAACCGCCGGCGAGAAAGCTGGCTTCTTTCCCTTCCACCACGATGAGGTTCGGCTCGGCCAGAATTTGAAGAAGATTCTGCTGCTGGAGCGCTTTGATAGTCGCGCCGATGTTGAGATCCGGCCGGTAGACGAACAGGTTGAGCAGGTCGGCGAAGTTGACTGTGGAGTTGGAGAAAGCGCCGTTCTGGTATTGCAACTGGCTGAAGCGCGGGCTGGCGAACTGTTCGGTGGAGCTTTCGCCAAGCAGTTTGCCGTTACGGCTGAAAAGATTGAAGCCGATCTGGCGAAGCGCGGTGCGGTCGATGGAAGCGAACTTCACCTCTAAGAGGATCTGGCGCAGTTCGGGCTCAGGCGGGGCTTTCAGGAGATTGATGATGTTTTTTGCGCGGGTCTGCGCGAGTCCGGCAGCACGTTTCGATTCGGTTGTGCTGATGACGTCGCCGGTGAGGACCAGGGTTTCGCCTTTGCCGGTGACTTCGATGTGACTGCCGGGAAATTCCGTGTGGAGTTGCGCGCGGAACAGGTCGAAATCGTAATCGTCAGGAAGAACATCAACATCGTAGCGAACGGGCGCCATTCCCGTTTCCCAGACCACGACCGTAGTGCGGCCGGGCCCTTTGGCATTGATCATCACTTCGTGAGGCGAGATGACGACCACGTCCGCAATCTTCGGTTCGGAGGCGGCTACCTGTTTGATCTCACCGGCGTACTGCATCAGTTCGCCGCGGCCGACAATGAGAGAGAGCGGACGGGCGAAGGAAGATACGGAGGAAGCAAGAAGGAGGACGATCAGCAGGCTGAGGCTAGTCATGAAAGACTTCCTGGACGTGTTTATCGCCTCGATACACATCGACCACGGCGCGGGGAGGAATGGGGACCAGTTTCGTGGGTGGAAGGTTCTTCTTCTCTCCTGAGACTTCGGCCCACACGCGAGGGTCTTCCAGATTGGGGACCTTCGAAAGCATGGACCGGCCACGCCGGGCGCGAGCGATCCGAGAACTCATTTCGGGATCCAAAACCTCGGTGGTTACGGGCGTGCCGTCGAGATTGTTGACGCCATCGAGCGGGTTGCGGAGCGTCAGGCTGACTTTGCCTTCGTTTTTTGCGAGTTCCAACTTTTGGGCATCTTCGGGGGTGACGATGAGCGTCGCGACGGGCATCTTGACAGCCTTGGGATCCACTGCCTGGTTGGCAAACGTCAGGCGGCCGACGGCAAGGACTCTTACATTCTGAAGGATGGTGGAGGTGACCGCTTCGGCCATAGTTCCGGGGCGCGTAAAGAGGACATCCACCCGGGAGTTCGGGGTGATAAGGCCGGAGACCCCGCTTACGTCGTTGATGGGAACAGACACGGCGCGGTAACCGGTGGGGATGGTGGCCATGATGCCTTCAGGGCCATCGGCTGCGGAAAGTTTGGAACGGGTCAGCGGTTCATTCGCACTGACGGGATAGAGGGTGACGCGGCGAAGAGCGTCGGCTTCGGTAAAGAGCGCGCCGCGCGGGACGTCCTGTTCGAGCAGTTTGACTTGTTTGAGGTCGGTCTTCTTCAATGTGGCGCCCAAGGGAAGATCGCGGGAGGCGACCATCACCGCTCTCCGGTCCTGCGGCCTGGCGTTGACGGTCTTGGCGTACAGAAACCAAGTGAGCAGCGCGGCGGAAATCCACGCGGCTCCGAACAAAACGAGTATTCTGCGTCGATCCATTCAGTTCCTTTTTGGCGGAGCGGCCAGCAGAGTGGCAACACGGTCCGTGTACAACGGGGTCCAGCCGATTTGCTCGAGCGCGGGAACTAGAGAATAGTCCGCGGGCAGAAGAGCATGGGTGAAGCCGAAAGAGTTCAGGATACTCCGCCAGCCGGGGCGCACCTGCACCATGCGTCCATAGCGTTCGAGGAATGCGGCTCCGTAAAGATCGCTACGGCCATCGAAGAAGACTTTGCGCGCGCCGGCAAAGCGGTAGATCAGGTATCCGCCGAACTTATCGGGCGCGAGCAGGCGGGCATCGGCCGGGAGGGACGCGATGACCGGGGCCGCGGCAACGGGAAACTCCGCCGCGGGGAATCCGGTGCGGGCCGCAATAGCGGGCGCACGGAGAAGCGCAAAGGCGAGTAGTGCAAGCACGGGAGCCCATGCAAAGCCGCCGCAGCGGGAATCGAGCGCGCGCAAGCGAGTGGAGTAGGCGAAGAATCGGTCGAGGCCCCGGCGGACGCCCGGTTTCAGATTCGTGGCCGACTGCAGCGCGAGCGTGATGCTTCCGTTCGCAAGCGGGAGCAGGAGAAGAGCCGCAAGAGGAAGGCCTCGCGCCGAGCGAAGCGCCAAGGCGAGCAACATTAGCGCGAGTAGGAACAC
>JALYXI010000011.1 GCA_030947245.1 Acidobacteriota bacterium | reverse complement strand
TCTTCTTTGAGATTCATCGAATGAGTGTTTTCAGCCCGCGCAGCCTGGATGTGGATGTCGTGCTGGATCTAATGATCCATGACCTCGACATCGTCCTCGCTCTGACCCGCGGCCCGCTTGAGGAACTTCGCGCCGCCGGAGTCCGGATACTCTCTCCGAAATCCGATATCGCAAATGTCCGTTTGCAGTTCACCGACGGATGCATTGCCAATCTCACCGCCAGCCGGGTATCCACGGAGAAGGTTCGCAAGCTGCGCATGTTCCAGCCTCGGCAGTACATCTCGCTCGATTACGCCCGCCAGGATCTCGCCATCTTTTCGGTCGGGAACGAACAGCGGATCTCTTTCACCCAGCATCCGGTAGTGAAGAACGAACCCTTGCAGGCTCAGTTTGAAGCGTTCGTCCAAAGCGTCCGGAGCCGCCGGCCGCCGAAACTGGACGGGCCTGGCGCGCGTCGAACACTGGCGCTCGCGCTTGAGATAGTTGAGAAAATGGAACAGCACGCCCAAGTTGTCGGCCGCTCTCTGAACCCGGAATGTCCGTTCTAACCAACCGCGCAGCCCTCATCGGTTCGCTGCTGGTTCATGTTGTTCTGCTGCTGTTGCTCGGATCGGTCCGCTCCGGCCCGTCTGCTCCGCCGCCGCCCCCGCCTGAACCGAAACACGTGGTGACGCATTTGATAGATCCCCCGACTGAACTCACCCAGAAAGCGCCCAATCGCGGCAAACTCAGCAAGGAATTGATCGCCGAAGCCATTCTGCCTCGGCCGCAAGTGCGCCATCCTTCACCTGCGCCCATAACGCGCCGGATGTCCTCACCGCCCCCTACTCCTAAGGCTCAAGCCGCCGGCGAACCTCCCAGGATCGAGCTTGCCGCGAGGGAAATCCCCAAACTGCCGCAGGCGGCCCCGGTCGCTCCGCCGCCGCCGGTCGAAAAGCCGAAGCTCGCCTTCGAATCTCCCGCTCAGCAGGCTGCTCCGGTGGGAAAAGCTGCTGCCAATCCCGCTCTTGTCGCTCAGAATCCCATTCAGGACGCGGTGCGCAACATAGCCCGGAATGGCTCAACCGGTGCGCAGCAAGTAGGCGATGCTGCCGCGGATCTGAACTCTACTGGTCCCGGTCTCAACCTTCCGCCATCCCCGGGCCGCCCGCGCTCCTCGCTCGAACTGAAGAGTGATCCCATGGGTGTCGATTTCAAACCATACCTGATTCGCGTTCTGGCCACCGTGCGCCGGAACTGGTTCGCCATCTACCCGGAAACAGCCCGCATGGGCCAGCGCGGACGCGTGCTGGTGGAATTCGCGGTTGCCAACGATGGCACCATCACTAAGGTGGTGTTCGCGTCGCAATCCGGGTCCCGCCCGCTCGATGAAGCCGCCGTTGCCGCGCTCAGCGCCTCCAACCGCCTCCCTCCCTTGCCACCCGAATTCAAAGGCAGCCGCATTGTTCTGCAGTTCACGTTCTCCTACAACATGCCCAGCCGATGAAGTTCACGGTTGCTATGATCACGTACGCCGCAATTGCCCTGATCGCCGCATTCTGGATCGATGGAACGCTCCGCATCGCGGTCTGGGTCCTGATGGGCGGCCTTGCCCTGAAAACCGTGGTCGCGCGGGCCGCCAAGTGGTAATCCCTCAAGTCCATTCTCGAAACGAAGGGCCGGAGGGTTTCTCGATGTTCATCTTCGAATGGCCACAAGGAACGGTCAAAGTGCGCACGCAAGTGGCTGAAAAGCTGTCGGCAACTGCTCATTCCCCACAACACCAACCGGTATTCGTCGCGCCTGCCGCTACGAACCGGATTTCAATCCCGCCTACAGAAGTTTGCGGCGCACTCACCTGACGGTGCTGCCGACGAGCCTACACACACCGCGCAACAAGGATTAGGCTTCACACTAGTTGGGAATTATTCCGATTGTTTTGAGCCACCTCGCCACCAATTGCGGCCACTCCGTTATCGCAAGTTTTGTCTGGCGCAGCCCGAATGCATGACCGCCGTATGGATACAAATGCATCTCCGCGGAAACCCCGGCCTTTTGCAGGGCAATGAAATAAGCCAGTGAATCGTACACGCTGTCGACATGGTCATCCTCAGCTTGCAGCAGAAAAGTGGGCGGTGTCCGGTGGGTAAGGCGCAGGTCGGGGTTCAATGCAAGGTACGCATCCGAAATCGACTGATGTTCCAGATGGGGAATCAGAAATTTCTTCGTGCCTTGTTTGGCATCCCATTCCGCCGCGTGCAAAGATAGGTGCCCGGGATATATGGCTACGGCAAAATCCGGTCGGCAGCTTTCGTTATCGGCAGCATCGATCGCAGGATAGAAGCGCCGTTCAAAGTGGTTACTGATAGCTGCAACAAGATGCCCACCTGCCGAAAAGCCGAGAACTCCGATCTTGTGCGGATCGATGTGCCACTCCGACGCCCGCAAACGCACCAGTCCCATGGTCCTCTGAGCGTCTTCCAGCGCCATCGGCGATTCCGGGTACGGTCCCGACTTCGGATATGGCCCCACGTCCGTCACGCGATACTTCAGCAGTACACACGTCACTCCTTCGGACGTCAGCCAGTCACAGACCTCTGTGCCTTCAAGGTCGATGGCCAAAGCCCGATAGCCTCCACCGGGGAAGACGATGACCGCGATGCCTGTATTCTTTCCCTTCGGTGAATATACCGTCATCGTAGGCCGTGTCACGTTGCTCACACTAATGACCTCCCTGCCTGCTACCAGAAACGTATTTCCCGATGGCTCCACAATCTCCGGATCCCTAACTGGCTGTGGATTAGGTGCTGCAACCGGCCATATGGGCGTCTGCGTATGCCCAGGCGACGGCTCCCAACCTCCCTTCTGCGCAGCCAGATTGCCGAGCGCAAACGCACCGCATAGGGCAAACATCAAAGACTTCATTAGGATCCCTTGCTTCATAATTCAATAATGCTATTTTGCCAATAATAGCTGACCGAGGTGGCAGCATCCGTTCCACTTTGAAACGGCGTGTTCCGTGTTGGGATTCGAACTGAACCGAACGGGTCTTCTGTCTTGTTCGCGGACTCTTCTACGGAAGATACCCTAAGGTGATTATCTCTTGTGCTGCAAGCACTTAGGCATAGAATTGCCGCATGGTGGCAAAATTCTGCCAAATGGTTCCGCCCGTGCTTTTATCCGGGCATGACCACCGCATCCTTCGCCCGCACCCAGAACGCACAAGGCCCGTTGTCGCCCCGTGACCAGATCGTTGTCGACCATCTTCCTCTCGTCCGCGCAATCGCGATCCGGGTGCACGAAAGCCTGCCGGTTCATGTCGACCTGGATGACCTGATCCACGCGGGAGTGATGGGGTTGATCGACGCGGCATCGAAATACGATGAGGCCAAGGAGGTTGCCTTCCGAAGCTATGCCAAGCATCGCATCAAAGGTTCGATCCTGGACAGCCTGCGTAAGGCCGATTGGGCGTCCCGCGATCTTCGCAAGCGGCACAAACAGCTCGAAAGCGTAACCCGCGAACTCACCGGCGCTCTGGACCGGACGCCCACTGAAGCGGAAATCGCAGATAAAATGGGCATGAATGTGGAGCGGTGGCGCCAAGTCGCTCTTGAACTTCGGATGATCGGGCTGCTGTCAGCCTCCAGCCGGGCGCCTGAAGACGAAAACCAGTCCACACCCGAATTCCCTGCCCCGGCAACCACCCGCCCGGACAACATTGTCGAGCACAAGCAGTTAAGCACGATGCTGCAGGGCGCGATCGGCACCCTTCCCGAACGGTACCAGAAAGTGGTGGTGCTCTATTACACGAACGACATGACCATGAAAGAGATCGGCACAACTCTGAACATTAATGAAAGCCGCGTGTCTCAGATCCACAAGACCGCACTTGCAAAAATGGCCGTCGTACTTCAGGCAACTGGAGTTCGTTCCGCAGCCGCCTTTGTTTAAGCTACTCGGGAATTGTAAACAGGTAGGCGATCATGTTCTTCATATCGCCATCACTGAAATTGTAGGCCGGCATGATGGTCCCCGGCGCCATCTGCTGCGGATGGAGGAAGTTTTCTCTCACCCACTGTTCATTTCGCCGGGCACTCAGTCCGTTCAAGACCGGCCCCAGTTTCCCGCCGGCGCCGTTCACCATATGACAGGCCGCACAGCCTTTCCGCTGAAACAGTTTTGCTCCCAGCACTGCGAACCCTGGCGCAGCCTTATCCATACCTTTTGCAAGCGCCGCCGGAGTGAGTTGCATCCAGTCAATCGGTCCGGAATAATCGATTGAGGCGGCGGCGCCCGGTATTGGAGTGGACCGAACGGCAGCATACGTGAGCGCTCCCCACCCGGCGCCGGCTAGCAGAATGAACGCCGCCGCAAAGACGCGCTTCGAAACCCGAATCAGGGGTCCGCGATCAATGAATGGGACAAGAATCAACAGCAGAATTGCGAGCCCGGGAAGGATCACGGTTCCGATCACCTCCATGGGGCCATTGAAGAACTTCAGCATCTGGAACAGGAAGAGGTAATACCACTCGGGCCTGGGAATATAAGCGGCGTCGCTAGGATCGGCCAAGCGCTCGAGGGGCAAGTGAGCCACCACCGCGAGCGCAAACAGAATCACGAAGGCAGTAAACACGGCGATGGTGTCAAGGAATGCCTGCCGGGGGTAAAACTTCTTCGCCGGCTGCGTTTCATCGCCCGGCACCGGCGCCACCCCATGCTTCCGGACCAGATAGATATGACCCAGAATCAGCAGCCCGGTAGCCGGTGGCAGCAAAAGGACATGAACCGCGTAGAAGCGGGCAAACGTCACCACTCCGACATCGCCGGTACTGCCCAGCAGGCGGCTCAAATACGGTCCGATCAGCGGCACTCCCGCGGCAATCTGCGTGACCACTACCGTGCCCCAATAGGCTTTGTTGTCCCAGGGCAGCAGGTAGCCCGTGAGCCCATAGCAGAGCGTCAGAAGCAGCAACACGACGCCTGCGATCCACGTTGCTTCCCGAGGTTTCTTGTAGCTGCCGAACAGAAACACCTGAACCATGTGAAGGACCACGACTACGATCATCATGCTGGCCCCCCAGTGATGCAGACCGTGCATTAAGCGTCCGGCGGTCACCTCCGTAAGGATGTACCGCATGCTGTTGTAGGCCTCACCCGGCGTGGGCGCGTAGTTGAAGGCCAGCAGGATTCCGGTAAACGCCTGCACCAGGAACAGAAACACGGCCACACTGCCGAATACCTGGTGCCAGCCGCTTGAAGCCGGAATGTCTTCATACAGGAATTTGCGGATCGAAGTTTCGATCCCGGTCCGGTGATCGAGCCACGCGAATGCCTGATCCTTCAGTTGCCTCAAGCCGATTCTCTCAGTGCGCCCAAGAACAGCTTGCCGTTCCGGACTTTAGTCGCGAACCGGTCCAGGGCGCGCGGGGCGGGGCCGGTGACGACCGCTCCGTCGATCGAGAAAATGGAGTTATGGCAAGGACACAGGAATTGGCGCGCATCGGATTCCCAGTGGTACGCGCAACCCAGGTGGGTGCACTGCGGACCAAAAGCCACCACCTGTTGATCCGGCTTCTTCACCACCCAGGCAGTCCGTTTCTCATTGAGGGTTTTCCAGCCATCGGTTCGGGCCTGATGATAAACCAACTCAGCGGGCTGATCGGGAGCCAGCGCGGAAAGGCTGGCCACCTCCACCCAATCGTCTTTGCGCCGCAGTTTGGGCGGCAACAGCAGATATAAAGCGGCGGGAACGGCCAAGCCCAAGCCGATCACACCCCCCAAGCCATAAATAAAGCTCAGGTAAAACCGTCTTCTGGTGAGTTCGGACATTACACTGTTCGAAATGCCAAGACAGCGTTCAACCCGCCAAACGCGAAAGAGTTGGACAACGCGCAACCGGCTTCCGCGTGACGGGCCTGATTAGTAACCAGATCCAGGTCACAATCCGGGTCGGATTCGCGAAAGTTGGCGGTGGGTGGAAGCAGGGAGTCGCGCAGAGCAAGAATCGTGGCAGCCGCTTCGATGCCGCCGGCAGCACCCAACGTATGTCCGTGCATTGATTTCGTGGAACTCACGGCCACACGGTCCGAATGGGATCCGAAAACCTCTCGAATCGCCCTGGTCTCGGTACTGTCGTTCGCCTGTGTGGCCGTGCCGTGGGCGTTAATATAGCCAACTTCTTCGGGGCGCATCCCCGCATCGCGTAGCGCCATTCGCATGGCCCGCGCCGCTCCCGCGGAAGAAGGCTGCGTAATATGGTTTGCGTCGCTGGACATGCCGAACCCACAGATTTCGCCTATGATCGGGGCGCCTCTGGCTTGCGCGGCTTCAAATGGTTCCAGCACCAGCATGGCAGCACCCTCGCCGAGAATCATCCCGGTCCGGTCTTTCGAAAAGGGCCGGCAGGTGTCTTGCGATACGACCCTCATTGCCTCCCAAGCTTTCAAGATACCGAAACTGAAAGGCGCCTCGCTGCCGCCTGCGAGCGCCAGGTCGACAGCGCCGGATCGGACCATTTGAAACGCTTGACCGATGGCGTGCGCGGAGGAAGAACAGGCGGTTGAAACCGTATACGCAGGGCCAGTGATACCGAATTCCATGGAGATGTGGCTTGCCCCGGCGTTCGCCATGATACGGGGGATGGTGAGCGGGTGTACCCGATTTTGGCCTTGACGGTAGATCTCCCAGAAACCGGCATCTTCGCTGGACTGACCACCGACACAGGAGCCCGTCACAATGGCCGTTGTTTCTCGTAGCTCCGGCGTCCATGCGATCCCCGAATGCCGGACGGCCTCGCGCGCGGCGATCACCGCAAACTGAGCAAAACGATCCATGAAATCCGCCTGCCGGTCTTCGAAGTAGTCGATTGAGCGGTAATTCGGAACCTCAGACCCGTTCTGGAACCGGAGCTTCGAAACATCGGCGGACCGAATGGGTGAAATTTGCGGCCTTCCTTCCTGAAGATTTTTGCGGAACGAACCCAAATCCTTCCCTATCCCGCACAAAACCCCGATCCCGGTAACGGCCACCCGCCGGTTCAAATCGTCTTTTCCCCGACAAGCTTGCTGACACCGTCCACCATCTCCCGGATGCTGCGAATTTGCTTGGCGGATTCATCCGGAATTGTGATGTCAAATTCATTCTCCAGTGCAAACAGGATATTTACCCCGTCCATGGAGTCGATTCCAAGTTCTTCGAAACTGCTGTCGATCTTTACCGTTTCCGGAGGGATGCGTTGCGTTTGAGCAATGGTCGCGAGCACGCGCTCGGTTAGTTCTTCGGGCATAGAATATGGCTGACGGTTTCGAATTGAAAGCCCTGATCGAGAAGGTTAGGGATCACTAGATTCAGGGCATCGGCAGTGGAACTTCGGCCCGGCGTGGGGTGCAACTCCCTACCATCGTGAAGGCAAAAGATTGCGCCGTTGCGAGCGCCCTTCAGAAGGCGCGACGCGATTTCGCGCGGCCCGAGCTTCCAATCGTTTCCGATCACGCTCCACATAACACCCAGAAGATTCAAATGTTGCTGAACGCTACGGAAACCGAACCAGCGAATACCGAAAGGTGCGCGCATCAGGGTAGGCGACTGCCCCAAAACCTCCTGGATTGTCAATTGCGCCTGGTAGAATTCTCTTTTTATCAGGTCTGCCGTCCGAAAGCAAAGGTACGGGTGGGTGTCCGTGTGATTGCCGATTTCATGGCCAGCGGCAAGAACCTCGACCGCTATTCCTGGCAGGCGGCGGATGTTGGCGCCGCACTGAAAGAAGGTTGCATGGACATTGTACCGCCCTAGAATGGCGATGATCTCCGGAGTGGCTTCACTGGGTCCATCGTCAAAAGTGAGAGCGATAGACCGTCTGCCCGCCGAGCCGCGGTAGACGGAAGGACCGAATAGAGAGGAAGACGGGGCCCGAACCGCGTAAGCCATCAGGGCCGCCGCGCCACCTACGGAACCGATCACCGCTTCCCCCAGCACTGGTGGATTCTAACATGCCGGGGGAAGTAAATTCCGTTTAATAGCGGTCGTGATAGTGACGGCCATCGCGATCATGGCCAAGATCCCGTTCGCTAATGGAAAGGGGGCGTTCCAGGCGGAAGGTGAGTACCGACTCGGACGGAACATCAACTCTGCGTCCGCGGGTCAAGACCTGAGTACCAGCTCCTGCCCCGGCTCCGGCAGCAGCCCCGATTGCAGCCCCGCGGCCGCCTCCGGCTATGGCTCCGAGCAATGTGCCAAGCACTGCGCCGCCACCGACGTATTTACCGGTCCGCGCATTGCCGCCCAATCCTTCACGCCGGTTGCCGCCGCGGATATCCTCGCTGGCTTCGACGGAATACCGGCGATTTCCCACTGTGATGGAGTCCAGATCCAGTGCCATATCGTTCCCGTTGACGCGGCGCGCGATCAACTCCGCCCTTGAACCCCGGTTGATCACCACGTTTCCATTGTTGTCGGTTACATCGTCGGCGACCGTGCCGGTATATACCCGGCCATCCGCATTGGAAAGGTGGATTCTCTGGTCAGTTCGGACTGCAACCTGAGTGCCGCCCGGAATGACGTCAGCGGCAACCAAGGAAAATGCAAGCCCAAGAGCCAGGGCCGGAATAGCCAAAATCGTATGTTTCATACCCAAATCGGGGCAATTTATCTGCCAAGAACCCGTTTCTCGTCGCCAAAGACCATTAATTTCCGGTAAGGTGGCAGGCACGTCAGCGGCGGCTCAGATCGCGAACGTAAATTTCTTTGAAAAGCATGTCACCTTTCCCGCCCGCATGGAGTTGCAGAGCGATGGTTCCATCGACGGACTTCGGAGTGGGGTCTGTGAAATCTACGACGATGACGCCGTTCAGGCGCGCGACGTAATGGTTGCCTTCCACTTTCAGCAGGTAATCGTTCCAATCGTTCACATGAATGACGAACTCGAACTCGGGCGAGGGCCAGACGATCCACTGCCGGCCATCCCCATAGATTCCGCCGGTGTGGTGAGCGAGCGTCGGGTCAATTTCGAACTGCAGGCCTTGGGAGACGTCCGCTGTATCGCCCTTGAAAGCGGTGTGAAAGAAGACGCCGCTATTGCCATCGCCTACGCACTTGAAACGTAGAGATAAGTGGAAATCTTTGTACAGTTTAGAGGTTTGAAGGTAACCGTATTCTTTAGTTATGGCCTGGCCGTGGATGACGCCGTCTTCCACCGTCCATTTCTCTTTGCCGACGGCCTGCCAGCCGGAAAGATCACGGTCGTTGAAGAGGGACACCCACTGTTCGTTCGGAAGCTTAGGGCGGTTGGTGGGCACCTGCGCATAAGCGGCAGCACAGAGCAGAAACGGGAGAATTGTACGTATACGCATAGTTTATGCCAGTTCCGCGCGAATCACGTCGGCGATGCGGCTGGAATGCATCTCGACGATCGCCAGGCTGGGGCCCTCTACCATCACGCGCGCCAGCGGTTCGGTACCGGAGAAACGGACCAATACGCGGCCGGAACTATCGAGAGCGCGCTCAGATTCGGCGATCGCTTTTTGGAGAAGCGGCATTTCGTTCAGCGGACGCCGTTCGCGGACCGGGATATTGACCAGCCGCTGCGGATAGATGGCGAGATCGTCCGTAAGCGAATCGAGAGTTTGGTTTGCCGCGCGAGCGATTTCCAGAACCCGAAGCGCCGTAAGCATGCCATCGCCGGTAGTCGAGAACTCGCGGAAAATGACATGGCCGGATTGTTCGCCGCCGAGCACCGCGCCTTGCCGGATCATCTCTTCAAGAACATACTTATCACCGACCGGGGTGCGCAGCATACGGATGCCGAGCCGGTCCAGCGCGCGCTCAAGCCCCAGATTCGACATCACCGTGGAAACGACGGTATTGCCGGCAAGGCGGCCGGCTTGTTGCAGCGAACGGGCCGCTATAAGAAGGACGTGATCCCCGTCGATAATCTTGCCTGAGCCGGAAACCAGGATGGCGCGGTCCGCATCGCCATCGAATGCCACGCCTGCATCGGCGCCTGCTTCAAGAACGCGCTGACGCAAAGCATCCACGTGAAGCGCGCCGCAATCCCGATTGATGTTGCGGCCGTCGGGAGAGCCGCCGATCACGGTGACTTCCGCACCGGCGCGCCTGAAGAGCTCGGGAGCTAATTGAAAAGCGGCTCCATTGCCGCAATCGAGCACCAGGCGCATGCCGGTAAGCGGCGTGGCGGCAGTGGAAAGAAGATACTCCAGGTAGCGCTGCGGGAGCGCCGCTTCAGCGGAAAGAGAGGCAGGCCGCGGCTGGAAGCCGGTTTCCAGTGTGCGGAAAATTTCCTCTTCCACAAGATGCTCTTCGTCATCCGGCAGTTTGTAACCGGTCGCGCTGAAGACTTTAATGCCATTGTCCTGATACGGATTATGGGAAGCGGAGATCATGACTCCTGCGGCAAAGGGCACGGTCCGAGTCAGGTGTGCGACTCCCGGCGTTGTGATGACGCCGGCAAAGCGGAAGCGCACACCCTCCGCCGCGAGACCGCCCGCCAAATGCGCGGCGATTCCGGCGCCGGATTCACGGGTATCCATTCCGATCAGAACTTCGGGATCCGTGGTGCGAAGATTCAGGTCGGCGCCCAAGGCGAGGCCGCAGGCGTACACGGTGCGCGGATCGAGAGGAGGCTCGCCCGCGACACCCCGGATTCCATCCGTTCCAAAGAGCTGTTTTCCCATTCGGTTAATTCAATACCATCTTTACAGTAACCCGGGGCTTCCCGACAAACCGGACTTGCGGATCGGAGAGATACACCTCGGTGGTGACGGAGGGTTTCGCGGGATTCACTGCGCCAAGATCGATCACGTCCGTTGTGGCTGCCAAGACGCGGCGGACGTGCGATTCGGGTCCGATAATTTCCTCCATCGCCGGATCTGTACGATGCCCTCCCAGGCGGAGACCGTTTGGCGGCGTTCCCGTGAAGTTCACGATAACAGGGACCGTCCGGCGTTCACTCCGTTCGAAATGAAAACGGACTTGAGCGGGAGTGGCGCGGAGGAGTTCTATCCCGCGAGGAAGATTGGTTTCCGCGCGCGTGATACTGAAGGTGCGGTCTCCCGGTTCCCGGACTTTACTGAAATCCAGAATGACCGCAGTTTGGGACTGCGCCAATTGGCGAAGCCGGCCCGACGAACCACGCATTTCCAGCTGCACCGTTTCAGCCAGCCGGGAGCTGACCTCCAAATTCGCCGAGGGCTCTTTATATTGCACCGGTACGCTGATCAAGGTGGACATTTCCGGTTCAGTGGCAACATTGATCCAGATGACGATGGCAAGAACAAGCGAAAGAAGTTTCCAGCCGGGATTTTTGAATAGCCAGCCCGCGACAGTCTTCGCCTTCATTCGTGATACACCTGCGATTCCGTCTCGCGAGGGAGCGCCATCGGTTCCTGGGAGCGCTGGGACTTAAAGCGGCCGACGCCGAAGTGCCGGCTGATGCGGTCATCCACCTGTTCAATGGTGAGGCCCTGTTCCATGTCACCGAAAGCGGCCACAGACATCGAGCCCGTTTCTTCGCTCACAATCAGCG
>JALYXI010000004.1 GCA_030947245.1 Acidobacteriota bacterium | reverse complement strand
CCCGATGACACGCAATTTGGGCGCTGCTTTTAAAACATCGGCTGTAACCTGCACCGCGCTGCGGACCACCAGCGCGTCGGCGTCCGCTAAGTGCGCCTGGTATTCCTTCGGGCTGGACACAATAATGTTCCAACCGCTCTGAGCCTGGAACAGTTCGATCCCGGCGGCGGCCATCGGTTCCGCAATCAGAACGTTCACCGGCCGGCGACCGCCAGATCGATGTCGCGTTCGACAGGAGCGGCGGTTGCGCGAGGCTTGAGCGCCGCGCCGGCGTAGACTTCCTGCACCGCGGCCACGCCGGAGCCGAACTTCAGAGGATATCCATTGGCGTGCAGAATGATTTCAAGCGCGGCGACCATGGCGAACAGGTCGGCAAAATCGAAGTAGCCCAAGTGTGCGATGCGGAAGATCCGGCCTTTCATGGAGCCTTGGCCGTTGGCGATAATCGCGCCGAAGCGGCTCTTGAACTCTTTGACGATCACACCGGAATCCATTTGAGCGGGAGCGCGCAGCGCGGTTACGGAACTTCCGGGGTGGCTCGCAAAGACTTCAAGACCCAAAGCCTGAGCGGCTGAACGCGTCGCTACGGCAAGAAGCTGCGCGTTCTCAATCAGCTTCGGCATCCCGATGCTCTTGATGTACTTCAAGGCTTCCGCAAGCGCCAGAATCAGCGAAGTGGCGGGCGTCCAACTGGATTCGCCGGCATCCCCGTTCTTCTTTTCTTTCTTCAGGTCGAAGTAGAAATGCGGCAAGGTGGCGGCTTCGGTCAGCTTCCAGGCCTTCTGGCTGACGGCCAAAAACGCGAGGCCCGGAGGAATCATGAAGGCTTTTTGCGAGCCACCCACAACCACATCGAGGCCCCAGCCATCGATATCGAGCGGCATGGTTCCGATTGCGGTAATGGCGTCCACAATCAGGATTGCGCCGGTAGGTTTCAGGAACTCGCCCATGGAGCGCACATCGTGCTGAGCGCCAGTGGATGTTTCAGAAGCCGTGACGAACACCGCTTTGGCGCGGGGCTGCTTCGCAAAAGCTTCGCGAACGCGATCGGGCGAAACGACGTTGCCGTATTCTTCTTTCAGAACGGTGGCGTCGAGACCGTACGCCTTTGCGATCTCGACCCAGCGCTCGCCGAACTTGCCGGCTGAGCAGATGATCACTGGATCGCCCTTCGAAAACAGGTTCGATACCGAAGCGTCCATCGCGCCTGTGCCGGAGGCCGCGAAGCAAAGCACGTCCGACGAGGTGGCGAGAACTTCCTTCAGATCCGCAAGGGCCGACTGATACACAGTCCGGAATTCCTGGGTCCGGTGATGCATGTCGGACGCCATCATGGCGTGCAAAGCCGGCGGATAAAGAGGCGTCGGCCCCGGTGTCAAAAGCCGTTGTTTCCGTATGTGCATGGGTACCCTTCTAGCTTACTAGGAAACCTGTCCGGAAGCCGGTTGAATGGGAGTGCCGGAAAGGGCTTTATGGCCAATCCTGCGCCCGTGAAAAACGCGGCTGATCTCAACCGCGTTGTCGATCACTCCGTGAACCGCTATGTAGGACAGGAGGGAACATCAGCTCCCGCGTTTCGGCTCTTTTCCCAGAATAGCGGTTGATGTGTGACCGGGCCATCGGGAAAGCATCGCCAAATAGTTTGGTATATAGTAAACCGCATGAAGTTTGGTCCCTTTGCCGAGGTCTATGCCTTGCGGCCCGCGTCGCGGGTGATCGAATGCCGGTAGTTCTCCGGTTCTCTAAGATCACCAGGACGTCTAAACAATAACTATGAAGAAGGAGAGTGCCCAATGTACCGGACTCTAAGATTCGCGGCAGCCGCGACCGTAGTATCGTGTTTCCTCTTTGCGCAGACTCCTACGGGAATTCTTGACGGACGTGTAAACGATGCCTCCGGAGCCGTTGTCGCCGGCGCGAGTGTTTCAATCGAAAACCAGGAGACCGGTGTTCACCAGGAGATGACCACCAATGCGGACGGGCGGTTTTATCAAGGCTTCGTCTTGCCGGGGGTTTATAAAGTTACTGTCGATAAACCCGGTTTCCAGAAGTATGTTCAGAGCGAAATCCGAATCAACGTCCAGCAGACCGTAACGCTCGAAGTCAGTATGAGGGTGGGCGACGTAGCCAGCACAGTGGAAATCACAGCTTCATCGACGCAACTTTCCACGGAATCCTCCTCGGTTTCTAAAGTAATCGGCACAAAGCAGATCATCGACCTCCCATTGAACGGGAGAAATCCTTTCAGCCTGGCCTCTCTTGCGCCGGGCGTCGTGCCGGGAGGTGGTGGATCTACCCCGTTCATCAGCGGCGGCCGCAATGCAACGAACGAAATCACCATCGACGGAACCAGTGTGATCCTGCCGGAGAACAACGTAAGTAACCTGCAAACCGGGTACACGCCCATCGTCGATAGCGTGCTGGAATTTGCCGTCATTACCAATTCTCTGGAAGCGCAATACGGACGTACCGGAGGCGGCGTGATCAGCGTGGCCACCCGCGGCGGTACCAACCAATATCACGTCTCCGCATACGACTTTCTCCGCAACAGCAAACTGGACGCGAACACTTGGTCCAACAACCGCAACGGCGTCAAACTGGCAGCCTTTCAGCAAAACCAGTTTGGCGGCACGGTCGGCGGACCTTTGTCCATCCCGAAAATCTACAACGGCGCTAATAAGACCTTCTTCTTTTTCAGTGAACAAACGCAACGGGCTCGCCGCGGGACGTCGAGCCAAGCCAGCGTGCCAACCGACGCGTGGATCAACGGAGACTTCTCCGGTTTGAAGAATGGCAACGGGCAGCCGGTCGTCATCTATGACCCTTTCACCCTGGACGCGAGCGGAAATCGGTTGCCGTTTCCAAACAACATCATTCCCGCGAACCGGATCGATAAAGTAGCCCAAAATCTGCTGAAGTACTTCCCGAAACCGAATGCGGTTCCGACCAACGCGTTCACTATGCAGAACAACTTCTTCGTTTCGGGCAAGGGGGTCGGTGACGATGATAAATTCGATTCCCGAATCGATCAAAACTTTTCAGATAAGTTCCGGCTCTTCGCCCGGGGCTCCTATGACCACGGCGAGAGTGTGCCCTTTAACGGCTTTGGGAATATCGGAACCTCTATCGGGGATGGCCGCAATGTGAGCGATCTATACAATGTCACCGTAAACGGCGTATATACGCTTTCACCCACGACAATTCTCAATTTCAACTACGGATTTGCCCGCAACGTAGGGATCCGATACCCATTTTCAGAAGGTACAACGCCGGCGTCTCTCGGATTTCCGCAAAGTTATAGCGACGTCGTCGGCCTCTCGAATTACGAGTTTCCCAATATCAGTTTCGCAGGCAATACAAACCTGTCGAACTTGGGACAGGCCACCTTTACAACGCTGCTCAACCGGCCGATGTCACACATTATTCGCGGTGATGTGACAAAAGTACTTGCCAAACACACCTTGCGAGCGGGTGGCGAATGGCGGAAATTCTTTCTCAATTTCACGCAATTGGGAAATCCGGCCGGCGCTTACAGCTTCGGCGCCGGATTTACTCAGCGCGTCGTGAATGCCTCCGCTGTAGCGGCTGAAGGCAATGGCTTCGCCACGTTTCTGCTTGGTCTTCCTAATAACGGCGGTTCTGTCTCGCACAGCTTCGATGCCGCTACCGCAAGCGCGTATGCCGGGGCCTACGTTCAGGATGACTGGAGAGCCACAAACAAGCTGACACTGAACATCGGGCTCCGGTATGACGTCGACACGCCGCGGACTGAACGCTACAACAGATTAAGCTACTGGGATCCGGACGCGCCCTCACCGCTGCGGGGGCAGGTTGCTTCCAGCGCCATCTGCCCGAACTGCGGCAATCTAAGGGGAGCGATGATGTTTGTTGGTCCGAACGGCAAGTACGGACGCCATCAGACTCCTACGGACCTGAACAACTGGGGACCGCGTTTCGGGTTCGCTTATCACGCGTTCGAAAAAACAGTATTCCGCGGCGCTTATGGGATTCTGTATTCACCCAGCGCTCTGCAGGCGTCGGGAACTTCCGGAAGCGGGGGCGTACAGGGCTTTCAATCCAGCACCAGTATCAGCACCACTTTTGATAATGGAAAAACATTCGCCGCCAGCCTGAGTAATCCATTCCCCGGTGGCTTCAATTTGCCGCAGGGATCGAAAGTTGGCCCGTATAGCGGCGCCCTGACCGAGGTCGGAAATTCCATCGGAGACAGCTTCTTCATCGACAATGCGAATCCCATCGTGCAGCAGTGGAACGTCAACATCCAGCAGCAGGTCAAGGGAGATTGGGTCCTTGAGGCAGGGTATCTCGGCAGTAAGGGCAACCATTTGATCGATGGTGAGAGCAGCATGACATACAACCAGCTTCCGGCATCCTTTCTGGCGCTCGGAAGCGGCCTCAACGCGCAGGTCGCCAACCCGTTTTATGGGCTGATCACAACTCCGAACTCACCATACGCGCAGCCGACAATCCAGCAGCGGTTCCTTCTCTCGGCCTACCCGCAATACCAGGGCGTAAACGCGTTCCGCAAGCCGCAAGCGAATTCGATTTATCACGGCCTGACGCTTTCGGCGGAAAAGCGCTTCTCGATGGGCTTAAGCGCATTGGTCAGCTTCACCGGTTCGAAGTTGCTCGACGATGCTTCGCAGGTGGTTACCTTTCTGGGCGCGGCGGGCACGAAGCAGGATTTCTATTGCCGCAAATGCGAAAAATCGATCTCGGCGCAAGATGTGTCGAAACGCCTGGTCATTAGCGCCAATTATGACTTGCCGTTCGGGCACGGCCGGTCCTACTTAAGCGGCATGGCGCGGCCTCTTGATGCCGTGCTGGGTGGCTGGCAGATGAACGGCATTGCCACTTTCTCGAACGGGACGCCGCTCTCGATCAGCAACGGCGGCAACAACACGAATATCGGTTCGCCGGGCCAACGCCCAAATAATAATGGCAAATCGGCGGCGAAGAGCGGTCCCATAGCGGACCGTTTGAACGCTTACTTCGATACCTCGGTGTTTTCGCAGGCTCCGATTTATACCTTTGGCAACGTCGGCCGGTTCCTGCCGGATGTACGCATACCGGGTATTCACAACCTGGATTTCTCGCTGTTCAAGAACTTCCGAGTGACCGAAAGGACCACCGTCCAGTTTCGCGCGGAGTCGTTTAACATCACGAACTCACCGCAATGGGCCGCGCCCAACAACAACGTTACCGCCGTCGGAACTTTTGGAACCATCACAAACACGGCCAACAGCCCCCGGAACGTTCAGTTGGCGCTTAAACTCGATTTTTAAATCAGGACACTGCCGGTTGAAGGACCGCTTCCGCCATCGCAAACTTCAGCTCAGGGATGCCTTGGCCCGTGGCGCTGGAGATCTCAAAGAAAGGCACGGAACGGGCGCGGGCCAGTTCTCTCAGCCGTTCTACTTTCTCAGGATCCTGGGCCGCATCCATCTTGCTTGCGATCACGAACATCGGCTTTTGAGCAAGGTCGTGACTGAAGCTTTCGAGTTCTCCCATTAGCGTTTCGAAGTCCTCGATCGGATCGCGTCCGGTATCCGACATATCGACCAAGTGGGCTAGCAGCGAGGTGCGTTCGATGTGGCGGAGGAACTGGATCCCCAGACCATGGCCCAGGTGCGCGCCCTCGATAATGCCGGGAATATCGGCAACCACGAAACTTCGAAAATCGGCCATCTGGACCACCCCCAAGTTGGGTTCCAGCGTGGTGAACGGGTAATCGGCAATCTTGGGCCGGGCGGCGGAGATGCGGGAAATCAGTGTGGATTTGCCGGCATTCGGGAATCCGACGAGCCCGACATCGGCCAGCAGTTTCAGTTCGAGCCGAAGATGCTTTTCTTCTCCCGGCTTGCCTTCTTCATGTTCCGTGGGCGCCTGATGGGTCGAGGTGACGAACCGTGCGTTGCCCCGGCCGCCTCGGCCACCTTTAGCGGCGCGGTACGTCTGGTCCGGTTCGGTGAAATCGAAGAGCTTTTCGCCTGTGGATTCGTCATACACAACGGTACCTACCGGAACTTTCAATTCCACCGATTTCCCATCCAAACCGCGGCAGTCGCTGCCTTCGCCGTGACGGCCGCGCTGTGCCTTGTGCTCCGGATTGAACCGGAACCGAAGCAGAGTGTTTTCGTCCTTGCTGGAAACCATGGTGATGTCTCCGCCGCGGCCGCCATCTCCGCCGGAAGGACCCCCGCGCGGAACGTACTTCTCGCGGCGAAAGGCCAGGCAGCCGTTGCCGCCGTCGCCCGCTTTGATCAAAATCTTAGCTTCATCGATAAACATAAGGTGGCTTAACTCGCGTGAGCGGCAACGGCCTGTAAAAGTGTGTGCACGAACGAAAAAACCGCTGACCTGCGGGGCAGATCAGCGGCCGGAATTGCGGAACTAATTGGAAACTTAGAGAACTGCTTCCTTCACCTCGACAAAGCGCCCCATGCGGCCACGGTCGCGGAACCCAACAATACCGGTGATCTTCGCGAATAGGGTATCGTCCTTGCCAAGGCCTACGTTCAGGCCCGGTTTCAAACGCGTCCCGCGCTGCCGGACAATGATGGAGCCACCCGGGACCAACTGTCCCCCGAAAACCTTAACGCCCAGCCGCTGAGCGTTCGAATCACGGCCATTTTTGGAACTGCCTAAACCTTTTTTATGTGCCATTCCGTTCGAACCCGTTAAACGGCGATTTCGCCGATTTTCACTTCCGTATAATCCTGCCGGTGACCCTGAGTGCGCTTGTACTGCTTCTTGCGCTTAAATTTGAACACGATCACTTTCTTGCCGCGCCCGTTAGCGGAGATGGTAGCCTTCACTTTCACGGAACCGGCATCGCTGCCGGAAACCACTTCCCCATCGCCTTTGAATACGGCGAGAACGCGCCCGAGTTCCACTTCAGACCCTACATCGCCCGCCAAAGATGCGACGCGCAGTGTGTCGCCCGGCTGAACACGGTACTGCTTGCCACCGGCCTCGATAATTGCTTGCATGAATTTGCCCTTTTGAGTTTGCGCCCGGGCACACACGTCCCTTTGCGAAGCCCAACGATTCTCCACTATACCGAAACAGAGGTGCAAAGACAAGCGAGCGCCCCACAGACGTTCCGCAGCCGCATAACGTTCAGCGCAGGAGAAGGCAGCCGCTCACTTGGTTCTCCAGCGCGAGGTCGAACGTGACGAGCTGCCCCTGGTGGCTCAAAACAAAAGCGGCCAGATAAGCGTCAGCCCAGACCTTTGGAGATGCAATGTCTGAATGGGAGAGCTTCCGAAAGGCGGTTTCCAGACCGGATGGCTCAGGAAGGAAAGCAACGCGTTCGTCCGCAAATAGGCGGTCATAGGTTTGCCACGCTTCGGTTGAGGTCAGCGGCTTTCCAACTCAATGAGCCCATATATCTGTTCATTGGTCAGATCGAACGCCTTTCGTCCATTTGCGGGCACGAGCGGCGGATCCAAACTGAGCCGGCGCTGCGGACGCCGGGGCTCAGTCTCTTCGACCGCTCGTTCGATACTGCGCAGAATGAGTTGCCGGGCGGAGGAGCCTTTTCTCGCTGCCGCTTCGTGCAGACGGCGATGCAGGTTAACAGGGATATCTAGAGATGTGCGGATGGTCGGTTCGGCCATACGTCCACAACGTAGCGCACGGACTTAAATAAGTTAAACACGAGCTGCGCTTTCTTTGGGCAACGACTTTCGAAAGGTCGTCGCCGTTGGCTATTGGAAGTTGACGCGCCCCGTATTGGACGTCTTTCCATCCACCCCAATCGTCACGTCCACTTCGCCGCTTCCCCGCAAGGATAAGTTGAGGCCAGCGAGAACCTGGTCGATACCGGCGGAGAGAGTGGAGGAATCCGCCGGGGTGATACTTCGAATCGTCATACGCTGGCCACCTATCGTGAGCGTCACAGCCGAGTCGCTGGAGCGGCCGCGCAGACCGGTCGCATAGAAAGTGGCAAAGATAGGCGTGTCAACGCCGAATGCAATCGGAACGCTCACGCAAGTGCCCGGGCCATCGTTGCACTGAAAGACTGGCAAAGGTGTCGCAAGAGTCGTCGGAATAACCGTGCGATACGCCGTGGCCGCAACGACGCCCTGTCCATTGCCATTCGCAGTGAATAGCGCGGGCGCCACCGTTTGAATCTGCACCGTTCCGGATGGCACATTGCCGGTACCGTTCACAATGTTGGTCGTTGCCGCGCCAGCGGCCGTCCCGCTTGGTACGAGATAGTTGATTTGCGTTGGCGAGACGTAAAGCAATTGGGCCTGGCGCGAGGCGCCCGCGCTATCCACAATCTGCATACTGATGCCACCAAGACTGGTCGGATACGGCGCCGTGCCGATTTCGGTTCGTGAGGCCAGACTCGGTCCAAACGCGCTTGCCAGCGACTCCGGCGCTAAATTGGGAAGGCCGCTTGCGGCCGACACGCTGACGAAGTCATTTCCTGCCGCCAAAGCTGCCGCAAGATAGGGTTTTGCCCGGTCTTCAAGGGTAGTACCCGTCTCCTGGTTGGACAGCATTTGGGTAGCGGAACCCATCGAAAACAGGGCAATTACAACGTTTATGTGCGTCATAGTCTTAATTCTCCGTTCCTTCTCCAGGACATCTGGAGAACCGCTTTCTAACGACATTATAAACCTCGACTTCGATGCGCAAGAATGCTGGAGACGGATCGATACTCGTGGATTCTAAATCAACTTTAATCGCTGTCGAAGTAACGGGAGAAACAATGAGATCATCCATCACAGCGACCGAAGGACGTGTCTATGAGAACAGACCGACTGGCACTTGCAGCAATTTTAACCGCCGGAGCCGTGCTTGCGCAGGATCCTCCATCGCGGGTGGCGCGACTGAATTTGTTGAATGGGCCGGTGTCCTTTCAGCCCGCGACCGTGGATGACTGGACGGCTGCCACGCCGAACTATCCGCTGACCACGGGTGACCATCTCTATACGGATCAGGGCGGACGGGTGGAGATGCGGATCGGACCGGATGCCATCCGGCTGAATTCGCTCACGAACTTCGGATTTCTGAATTTGGATGATCAAGTGGTTCAGATGCGGTTGACCGAAGGCGCGGTGGACGTTCGGGTTCGCGGATTGCGGGAAGGGCAAGTCTGGGAAGTGGATACGCCGAATGGCGCGGTCACGCTTCTGGAGGCGGGAGAATACCGGATCGATACCGACCCGAATCGGAATGCAACCATGGTGACCGTCAGAGCGGGCTTTGCCGAAGTGAACGCCAACGGTCAGGCGTTCCCGGTTCGAACCCGGCAGACGGCTTACTTTGCGGGAGACGGACAGCAGGAGAACGTACAGGACGCGAACCCGTTCGATGACTTCGACAGCTTCTGCCAGGGCCTCGACCGGAGGGAAGATTCCATTCCGCCACCCCGGTACGTATCGCAGCAGATGGTGGGTTATGAGGACCTGGACCAATACGGCGATTGGGATCCGGGCGGGGAGTACGGCCCCGTATGGCGGCCGCGCGTGCGGGCGGGATGGGCTCCCTACCATGAAGGCCATTGGGTTTGGCGTGAACCGTGGGGCTGGACCTGGATCGACGACGCTGCCTGGGGATTCGCTCCGTTTCATTACGGCCGCTGGGCTTACGACCGGGGAGGTTGGGGGTGGTTGCCGGGCCCGGTAGTGGCGCGTCCCGTTTATGCGCCGGCGCTGGTCGCGTTTGTGGGCGGCGGCGGGTTCAACCTCTCGATCGCCACGGGCGGCGGCAGAGGCGGGGAAGGGATCGGCTGGTTCCCGCTCGGGCCGCGTGAAGTCTATGCCCCCGCGTACCATGTCTCCTCGAACTACGTGCGGCAGGTGAACATTACAAACATCACAAACGTCACCAACATCCGGCAAGTCGAAAACAGTTACGTCAATAGGGGGGCGCCGGGAGCGTTTTCGGCAGTTTCGCGCCAGGATTTTGTGTCGGCGCGGCCCGTGCAGCGCGCGGCGTTTGCGGTTCCCCAGGGTGCGATGATGTCGGCGCCGGTTTCAGGTTTCGCTCCCGCGGTGGCTCCGCAGCGGGAGAGCGTGTTCGGCCGGGCGCAGGTGGGGGGAGTGGCAAGGCCACAGCAGGCGATCTTCAATCGTCCGGTGATTGCGCATACGCCGCCTCCCCCGGCCCCTGTGTCATTCGGTGCGCGGCAGCAGGCGATTGAGGCCAATCAGGGCCGTCCTTTAGCGCCGCAGCAGATCCAGACCTTAAGGTCGCAACAACAGGATGTGGTGCAACAGCCCGCTGTGCGCTCATCGGCCACGAATCGGGGATTTGGCCGCGCTGAAGGATTCGGTCGACCTCAACCGGCTGCCGCTCAGCCTGCCCAACCCGCTCCTGTGCAAGACGGCAACTTCGGACGGCAACCGCAGTACGCGCCGCCCTCCGGCCGCTTCGGCGGAATGCAGCCAGTGAATCCGCAGCCTGCGCCGGACCGCATGCAGTCCCGCCCGCAACAGAGCCCACAGCAAGACGCTCCGAACCGTGGATTCGGGCGGCCGCGGCAGGTAGACTCGCAACCCGCGCAACCGGCGCCCCGAAGCACGCCGAACGAGACGCCGACGCCGAACCGCGGATTTGGGCGGTCTCAGGCACAGCCGGAGCAGCAGGCTGCCCCGCGAAGCGCGCCGCCGGAAGCGCCGAACCGCGGCTTCGGGCGCGCCGATCCGAAACAGGAAAAGCCCAAAGAAGAGAGACCGAAGGACTAGACTGTGTCCTCGTCCGAACGCGTCACCTGAGCGTCCAGCTTACCCGCTGCCAGGCGCACTCTGATCACGGAGCCCGCTTGTGCATCCGCTGAGGACTTCACCAATCCGTGTTCGTTCGTGACCAAGGCGTAGCCGCGGTCCAGAATCCGGAGTGGGCTCAGTTGCTCGAGCTTAGCCGCCGCCGTTTCCAAATGCTGACGCTGTCGCGCTAGCAGCAGAGGCATAGCGTGGGCGGCCCTGCGTGTAGCGGCTTCTAGCCGGTTATGGTCGCGAGCCAGGCGAGGGCGAAGATCGTGATAGCGAAGGCGGGATTCCAGTTGGGCCCGCTGCCTGGCCGCCGAGGCGAGCCGCTGGCGCACCGCCTCGCGAAGGCGCGTGTCTTTCTCGTCCGTATGTTGCAGGTTGTGGCCGATTTGGCGAACCAACGTCGATCTCGCGCGCTCCACTCCCTGCTTTCCCAACTGGCGGCCGGCCTGGGAGAAACGATAGCGCGCGGCTTGCAGCATCTTGGCTTCGCATCCGGCGATGCGGTCGAGGATGTCCTGCCGGGTACAGCAGAGCATCTCGGCGGCAGCGGAGGGAGTCGGGGCGCGGACATCGGCGACGAAGTCCGCGATGGTGATGTCGGTTTCGTGGCCGACGGCCGACACCACCGGAACGGCCGATGCAACGACAGCGCGCGCGACCGCTTCTGAGTTGAAACTCCAAAGATCCTCCAGCGAGCCTCCGCCGCGGGCCAGGATCACCACATCCGCCCAGGGATTTGCGCTGAAGTACTCAAGACCGCGGCAAAGGTCCTCGACCGAACCTTCACCCTGCACCTGCGCGGGAAAAAGGCGGATATGGAGACCGGGGAAACGGCGTTCGAGGACCTGGAGCATGTCGGAGATTACGGCCCCGCGCGGCGATGTCACCATTCCAATGCGCTGCGGGAACCGGGGCAGCGGGCGCTTGCGATCCGTTTCGAACAGGCCTTCGAGGCGCAGTTTGCGTTTCAGTTCTTCGAGAGCGAGCTGAAGAGCGCCGTGACCCTGCGGCTCAAGCGTTTCCACCATCAGCTGGTATTCGCCGCGCGCTTCAAAGACGTCAATGCGGCCGCGGGCAACCACAGCGATGCCGTCCTGCGGCTTGAATTTCAGGTACCGGTAGGTGGAGCGGAAGCAGGCGCAGCGAATCTGGGAATCGCGCTCTTTCAAGGTGAAGTAGCAGTGGCCGCTTTGGGCCATGCGCAGGCCTGAGATTTCGCCCGCAACGCGGACATCCTGAAACTCCTGATCGAGCGTCTCGCGAATGGAGCTGTTCAGCTCGGAAACCGTGAAGACGCGGTGTTCGGGAACCAGCAGGAGAGAGTACTGTTGCAAGACCTATTGTCACTCTTTCTCGAGAAGACGGTAGCCGCTGAGAGCACCGGTCCCGCGGACAACGCGATGGCACGGGATGGCGAGTTGGAATCGGTTGCCAGTACTCGGTCACGGTTTGAGGGCACGTGGTTCGGCATCGCCGCTTCTACCCGATTATTGCGGGGCAGTTCCGTAGCCTGCGTTCTTGAAGAGCGTTTGGGCTTCGGCGGAGAGCATCCACTGCGCGGCACGGCGTGCGCCTTCTAACTTAGTGCTGGAGCGGGGAATGGCGAACGCCTGGTCGATGGGCCGGTGCAGTTGCGGAGGAACCTGGATGATGTTCCCGGCGCGATCCTTCACCAAAGCAAGAGCGGTGAACGCGGCGTCCACGTTTGAGCTGTCGACGAACTGGAGGACGGCAGAGATGTTCTGGCCGTAGATGACTTTGGGTTCCACGGATTTCCACAGATGCAGCGCCTGGAGCGCTTCCACCGAAGCACGGCCGTAGGGAGCCAATTCCGGGTTGGCGATGGCGATCTTCCTGACATCGGTCCGGCGGAGGTCATCGAGCGAACGGATGCCGGGACGGCGGGGAGCGAACAGGACGAGACGGCCTTGCGCGTAGATGTGGACGGAATCGGGAAGAACGTGACCGCCTTTCGACAAGGCCGCGGTATGTTCCGTGTCGGCGGCAAGGAAGAGGTCGAAAGGGCCGCCGTTTTCAATCTGCTGGCTGAGCATCGCGGTGGCCCCGAAGCTCGGGACAAGAGTGAGGCCGGTAGCCCGCTGACAGGAGCGCGCGAGGGCGGGGAAGAGGCGAGCGAGATTGGAGGCGGCGGCAACGTGAAGGGTTGCCGGGGAGTCCTGTGGAGCGTTGCACGAAGAAAGCAAAACAGCTAGCAATATGACCAATTTGTGCATAACCGGACTGGCGCTGTCCCCGCTTCCCCAGCATAATCTAGACATGTCGCGAAAACTCAGACACAGATCTCATCACGGCGTTCACGGCGAGGAGCCGGAGCCGGTTGACGACCGGCAAGCGGAACTGGAAGAGCTGGCATACCGGTACTGGCTGGAGCGCGGGAGCCCGGACGGGAGTTCCGAGGAAGACTGGTTCCGGGCGGAGAGGGAATTGGAGCGCCGCGATGAGTTGGCAAGCCGGCTGTGACCGGTGAGCGTCCTCACCATCAATAGCGGTTCTTCGAGCATCAAGTACTCGATATACGACGGCGAGCGCGAAGTGACCGCCGGGAAGATCTCGGGCGGGAAGATGCAGGATCGCGACCGGGCGATTGCGGACCTGATGATCGAACTGCGCGGGTACAGGGAAGGGGTGGCTGGCGTGGGTTACCGCATCGTGCACGGGGGCGCCCGGCACGTAAAGCCGGAGCGCGTGACTCCGGAGCTGATTTCCGATCTGAACGGCTTGACGGAACTGGCGCCCGATCATATGCCGGATCAGCTCGCGGTGATCGCCTCCGTGTCGAAAGCGCTGCCCGGGATGCCAGCGGTGGCCTGCTTCGATACCGCGTTTCACAGAGACATGCCGAGGGTGGCGCAATGGTACGGACTGACGCGCGAGTTGGCTGAGGAAGGCGTGATCCGCTATGGGTTTCACGGGCTTTCGTATGCCTACCTGGTGGGCGAACTCCAGCGGGAAGGGCGCTTGCCGGAGCGTTTGGTGATCGCGCATCTGGGCAATGGCTGCAGCATGGCGGCGATTCGCAACGGGAAGAGCGTTGACACCTCGATGGGACTGACGCCAACGGGCGGCTTTGTCATGAGCAGCCGGTCCGGGGACCTGGATCCCGGGGTGGTGCTCCATCTGATCCGGCAGCGCGGGATGACGCCCGACGCGGTGAACCGCCTGGTGACGAAAGAGGGCGGGCTGAAGGGATTGTCGGGCATCTCAAGCGACATGCAGGAACTGGTTGGCCTGGCGCCGGAGAACCCGAATGCAGCGGAGGCGGTGGATGTGTTTTGCTACCAGGCGCGCAAGTTTCTGGGCGCTTTCGTTGCGGCGCTGGGCGGCATTGACCTTCTGGTATTCACCGGCGGCATCGGGGAAAACTCCGCGCCAATCCGGAACCGGATTTGTGAGAGCCTCCCTGCATTGGGAAGCCCTCCGGTCCGGGTGATGAAGACGAACGAGGAAGTGATGATCGCGCGGGGAACGGTGGAGGTGTTGGGTCTGTGACTCAGGCCGCGAGCATTCCGTGCGGGTCAAGAACGTACTTCTTGGCTGCGCCCTTATCAAAGTCCTTATAGCCCTGGGGAGCGTCCTCAAGGCGAATTACCTGAACGTTCACCGCTTTCGCGATCTGTACTTTGTCGTGGAGGATCGCTTGCATAAGCTGGCGATGGTATCTCATCACGGGGCATTGGCCCGTGGAGAAGGTGTGGCTCTTGGCCCAGCCGAGGCCGATGCGGATGCCCAGGGTTCCGGTCTTGGCGTTTTGATCGACGCCGCCCGGATCGTCCGTTACGTAGAGGCCGGGGATGCCGAGCGCGCCGCCCGCGCGAGTTACAGTCATGAGCGAGTTCAGGACTGTGGCTGGAGCTTCTGAACCGCTATCTTTCCCGTGGCCGCGAGCTTCGAAGCCGACGCAATCGACCGCGGCGTCCACTTCCGGCACGCCGACAATCTGCGCGATCTTCTCCGGCAGACTGCCTTCCTGCTTGAGGTCCACCGTTTCGCAGCCGAAGCTGCGGGCTTGCGCGAGACGCTCCGGGATCAAATCGCCGACGATGACAACGGCAGCTCCGAGGAGATGGCACGCCGCGGCGCAGGCTAAGCCGACCGGGCCTGCTCCGGCGACGTAAACGACCGAGCCCGGTCCGACGCCGGCTGTGACGGCTCCGTGAAAGCCTGTGGGAAAGATGTCAGAGAGCAGGGTGAGATCGCGGATCTTGGCCATGGCCTGATCGCGGTCGGGGAACTTGAGAAGGTTGAAGTCGGCGTACGGGACCATGACGTAATCGGCTTGACCGCCGACCCAGCCGCCCATATCGACATATCCGTACGCCGCGCCGGGACGCGAAGGGTTCACGTTCAGGCAGATGCCGGTCTTGCCCTCTTTGCAGTTCCGGCACCGCCCGCAGGCGATGTTGAACGGCACGGAAACGATGTCGCCGACTTTGATGAACTCCACATCGCGGCCCGCTTCAATTACTTCGCCGGTGATTTCGTGGCCCAGCACCAGGCCCTTGGGGGCGGTGGTGCGGCCACGCACCATGTGCTGGTCGCTTCCACAAATGTTAGTGGAGATGATCTTGAGGATTACTCCGTGTTCGCACTTCCGGTCGCCCAAGGCGAGCTTTGGAAAATCGATAGAGTGGACCTCAACGTTTCCTGGTCCCATGTACTCCACACCGCGATTCGATGCCATTCGTTCCGTCTCCTGATCAGCTTAGATCTTGGCGCCCTTCAAGACACCCCGGACTGCCGTATTCATCATATTCTCCGCGAGCGTGGTTGTGGCACGATTCAGTTCATCGATTTTGGCGCGGATGGCGCGATGGTCATCCGAATGGTAGACCAGGAGCAGTTGATTGAGCGCCGCTGAGATGTTCACACGATCTTCTTCGCGCAACTCGAAGTAGGCGTCGCTATGTTTCGCCTTTTCGATGGCGGCGAGGATGGTATCGGCGTCCACGCGGGCTTCGGCGACTTGACGGGCGTCGAGGTCGGCCTGGGCATTGTCGAATGACGACTGAATCATCGCTTCCACTTCTTCGTCAGTCAACCCGTAAGTGGGCTTGACGTCGACCGAGGTCTCCTTGCCGGTGCGCGCGTCGCGAGCGGTTACGTTGAGAATGCCGTTTGCGTCAATGAGGA
>JALYXI010000433.1 GCA_030947245.1 Acidobacteriota bacterium | reverse complement strand
CCCTGCTGGACCGCGAGGTAGCCGTAAGACCGCGTGCCGAGCGGGTTGGTTCGCCTGCCGCCCAAATTCTTACCCGCCGCGGTATCCACGTCATAAAACGGCACGATCACAACAGGCAGCGCCTTTGAAAGATCTGCGCCGTTGGGCAACATCAGGTAGATCTTTTCCCAATAATCGGGTTCTACTTGCAGGTACATCAATTCACCGGTGAACGCCGGCTCGCGATCTGTCCGGACATGCCGCACATTAGGCGCGGGCTTGGCGCAATCCATGACGCCGAGCGCCGCGGCCCATTTGTCATAAAGGATGAGCCGCTGTTTGGTCCAGGCAGCGATGTCCGGGATACCTTTTGCAAGAGGCGTGAGCGTGCCGGTTAGATTCTTGAATGCGGCGGGCACTTGGTTGTAAGGAGCGAACCAGCTTTCGTTCAATGGGACAGCAGCCGGGCCACCGGGGATGCTGCGGCAGATCCGAAAACCTGTGTAGGGGCTGCGGCGATCCGGCTCGAGCGACGACCGGTATCCGCTACCCCAGCGCGATGTTGTGCTGATCCAGGAGCCGCCTCGAACGACTCGCGCAATCCCGAGTGACGGGCCCGACGGGTTGGTACTGGAGGAGATGGCGCCGCTTGGATCCTGATAGTCCTGCACCCACTCCCAGACATTGCCAAGCATGTCGTACAGGCCATGCTCGTTCGGGCTCAAACTGCCAACGGGTCTTGTGTGGTTCGTGCGGGCGAAGGCCATCAACTGCCGGGTGTCCTTTGTTGCGGAAGGACCCAGCCATGCAAAGTTGGGCAGTCCGGCTGCTTCGGGTATTTGTCCGAGGGCATAAGTCCACTCGGCTTCGGTAAGCAGGCGGTACCCGTTGCGCGAGCGGCCGCAATCTCCCGTGGTCAGGTTATAGCAAGGCTGGAGCTTCTCCGCCAAGCTTCGAAGATTGCAATAGCGGATAGCTTCCCACCACGACACGTTCTCGACAGGAAGGCTGTCGCCCCGATTAGCCGAGGGATTGAAGCCGAGCACTTCGCGAAACTCGCGTTGAGTCACTTCGTAGGCGCCGGCCTCAAAGGGCGAGAGCCTCACGGTCACTCCGATACCGGTGGCTTGGTCGGTACTCCGCAGCGCCGTCCCCGGAAGAGCAACCAGTTTGGGCGGCGCCCCCAAGATGCTGACGGCGGAGAGTGCCGCGACCACTGCTAACTGGAGAACGGAGCGAAGCATGAGATCCATGATGCTACAGGCATTCCGGCGCGTGACTCAACTCATACGTTTTGTACGGGTCGTCTCCGCTACGGCATACCGAAACACACGACGTTCGGCCCTGCCACCGTCGCCACGAACTGCTTGCCCGCCACCATGAACGTCATCGGCGAAGCTTTCATATAGACATTGGTTGGAAAATACCAGAGCGTTTTGCCATTTCTCTCGTCTGCTGCCGCGAAGGCGCCGTTCGGATCGCCATAGAACACCAGTCCGCCGGCCGTGGCCATCACCCCCGGCCACGTTTTCGGAAACACAGAGCCCAGAAAAGGAATGTCCCAAGCCACTTTGCCGGTATCTATATTGATAGCCCGAAGAATCTTCCGCGGCGCTTCCACCTTTTGTTCGCCGGCTTTCCAGCTTCCCGTCCGCCGCGCCCGGCACTGCTCCATGGTCAACACATAAAACAGTCGCGTCACCGGACTGAACGCCGCCGAATCCCAATTGGCCGCATCTGATGGACAATCAATGGGAGACTCCACGGCCGGCGGAGGCAACGGCCGCCCGTTCGGATCGATACCCTGTGTCCAGGTTTGGCCATGCACGAAGGACGATGCCAGCAGCATCTTCCCGGTGATCCGGTCCAGCACGTAGAAGAAGCCGTTGCGATCGGCGTGGAGCAGCAGCTTGCGATCCTGTCCGGCGTACTTCGTATTCACCAAGAGCGGCGGCTCCGTGGCGTCCCAATCATGGACGTCATGCGGAGTAAATTGAAAATGCCATTTGAAGTTTCCCGTTGCGGGGTCTATCGCCAGAATGCAGTTGCTATAAAGGTTATCGCCGCCGCGCTCGCGATCATCGGAGTCCGGCCACGGATTGCCGGTCGGCCAGTAGAGCGTGTCCGCTTCAGGGTCGTATGCGCCCGTCAGCCAGGTGGCGCCGCCTCCGAAGATTGGCTCTTTGCCTTTCCAGGTTTCCGACCCGGGGTCGCCCTTAAGCGGGATCGTCCAGCGCCGCCATACGCGCTCCCCAGTGGACGCTTTGTAGCTTGCAAGAAATCCCCGGATGCCGCGATCGCCGCCGGACACTCCGGCCACAATGTTGTCCTTCACCGGCAGCGGGGCCACTGTGGACCCGTAGTGCTGCGGCTCCTCCGGCATGTAGACATCCCACATCAGGCTGCCCGTGGTCTTGTTAATGGCGAGAAGGTGGGCATTGTCCGTCACCATAAAAACCTTGCCGCCCAGAATCGCAAGCCCCCGATTGGTTCCCAGGGAGGCGTCGCCGATCAACCCCGTGCTCCGTGGGCGGGAGTACTTCCAGATCTGGCGTCCGGTCAGGGCATCGAGAGCGATCGCTTGATTTGGGCCCGTTATGTACATCACCCCGTCGGCGACAATCGGCGTTACCTCCAGGCCAAAGTGGTCGATCGGGAAGATCCATTTCACTGCCAAGTTCCTAACGTTGGCGGTGTTGATCTGCTTCAGGTCGCTGTACCGGTTGCCGTCGAGCTTGCCGTTGTAGGTCAGCCAATCGCCGGGTTCAGGGTTTTGAATGCGCGCGAACGGGTTGCCTGGTTCCGCCGAAGCCGATGGTGTCCGCTCGGCCGTTTCCATCTTGTCAATGTTGCTCAGATACGCAACCAGATCCCGCAACTCTTCCGGGCTCGCTTGAACCGGTTTCATCACCGGGTCTTTTTCATTTCGGACGGACGCGATCTGGTGGCCTTGCAGCATGTGGAAGTGCCCGTCCAGGTCCTGGAGCTGAAGATCGAAGTTGGTTCTGCCCCGCGCAAAGCCACGGAGAACATTCCCGTCCCGAAGCCGCACCGAAACCAGCTCGTATCCGGGAGTAATACGGGACGCCGGGTCGCGCAAAACCTGCCGGATCTCGCCGACCGTCATCTCATGGCCCACGTTCGAGAGGTCCGGCCCGAGCGCCTTCCCATTTCCATGCACCATATGGCAGGAAGCGCAATTCCCCTTTCCGAAAAAGAACTCCCGGCCGGCCATTGGCACGCCGGGTACCGGCGTCTCGGCTGCCGTGGAGTTGAGCGAACGCACAAAGCCGGCTAGCGTATCGAGTTCCGGAGCCGGTAGATGGAACGCAGGCATCCCGGATGACGGCATCCCCTGATTGATAATGGTCCGTAATTGCTGAATCGTCCGCGTGCGCAGCCTGCGAGTCCCGGCCAAGCGAGGACCCATATCGGCGCCAGCCGCATCCGGGCCATGGCAGGCGGAGCAATGCTCCGCGAAGGACTTCCGCCCCTCTTCAACCAGCTTTAACGAGGAGGCTGTGTGCGCCTGCGCCAATGCAACACGCACCACCGCGGGCGCCAGGAGCAGCATCGCACCACAAACGGCAGAAGCGTTT
>JALYXI010000425.1 GCA_030947245.1 Acidobacteriota bacterium | reverse complement strand
CCTGCAACCGCACCCGGAGCGCCGCTGGTGGCAAACGGATTCGCGAAGGCTCCGGTGAGCGATGAGGGAATATCTGCCGGAGCACCAGTCGCTCCGTTGGGAGACAAGCCGCCCTGCGTGCCGAACTGGCCGAAGTTACCGCCGGTGTTGCCAAAGGTGCCTCCGCCTCCGGTACCATATCCGCTGCCGGAGTTGAATTGGCTTCCGGAGCCTTGAAATCGCTGACCTGCTCCGAGAAATGGGGCGCTCAGCCCGCCCCCGAAACTCTGTCCGCCATAAAGCTGCGTCAGCACTGCTCCGATGATTTCGGCCCGCCCGTATTTCAACCGGTACACGTAGTTCGAAACCGACCCGACGGGGAGCCGGACGGGGATGTCGAGCTTGGCGACCCACTCCTTCACCTGCGTGAACACACCCGCGTTGGCGGCAACGGCGAGCACAATGTTAATGCGGTCGATCGGAAGGAAGCGGACGGCGGAGTTCTTCTCATTCAGAGCATAAGCTTTGAAAACGGTATCGAGTTCCTTCACCAAATCGGAAGGCCGGCTGTTCTGAGTTTGAAACGTCTGAACGCGCTGACCGGCGAAGCTGTCGCTGTCGAAGAGATTGATCAACTCCGTGGTTCGCCGCATGTTGCGGGAATTGTCCTCAATCATGAGCAGGTTCGCGGGAAGATAGCTCACCATGGTCGCGCTCTCGCTCAGGAACGGCTTCAGGATGTTCTCCATTTCCGGCGCGGTCATGTACTTCAGAAAAATCAGATTCAGTAGAATCCGCTCATCGTCGGGGAAGTCTTTCATATTGACCTGGGGCGAGATGGGCAGGTGCGACACTTCGTTCGCCGGGGAGATGCGGAACAGATTTCCCACCTGCACCATCACCAAGCCGTTCATGCGGAGTATGGTTTCAAGGATGGGACGCAAGTCTTCGGCCCGGATGGTTCCGTAAGTGTTGATGGTGACGCTTCCGCCCTTGACGCGCGAATCCAAAATGTAGTTGATGTGCAAGTCCCGCGCGAGGATGTCGATGACTTCCAGCAGCGGCGCATTCGGCAGATTGAAGCCTCCCGGAACAGTGGGGGGCGCTGTTACGGGTGGAACAGCCGGGGCAGCAGCCGGAGGCGGGGCCGGGGTTTGGGGCAGCAGAATGCCCGCTGCAAGAATCAGCGAGAGCGTGGAGCGAAGGGTTGCGTTCATTACTGCTTCTTTTGACGGTCCCAGACGCTTTGTTCGTTTGAATCGAGATCGGTTTTTTTCTTGGTCCACTTTACGGGGCCGAACGGGCTGGGCTTTTCGAAGTTCACGGAGTCTCCCGCGTCCGTGGCTTTGGTGAGCGTGTCTTCCATGTTCTGCGTGGAAGGCGCCGCCGGCTTGTCTTCCGCCTTGGCGACTCCGAAGGGCGTCTTGCGGTACAGCCATTTCTTTCCCTGCGCATCGGTGTAGTGGAAGCTGCCATCGGAGCCTTCGACGGCGCCGGCGGGAATGGTTACATCGGGCGGTTGCGTCGCCGGAGCAGCCGGGGCAGCAGTGGACTCAGCCGCCCCAGTCTTCTTCTTCGCGGGTTTCTTCGTTTCCGCGGCGCACAGCACCCCGGCGATTGCAGCAAGCAGAATGAGAGTTTTCATAGTGTTTTCCTTTTCCTGAAAATGTTTTTAGTTGGCCGGAATCCACCGGCAGGCATTGCCAAACGGAGTCGCTTCCAAAATCTTCTTGTACCCATCCACAACGGTTCCTGCCGGCGAAGTGTCGCCGGGCGTACAGCCCTTTACGTTATTGCCCATGGCCACGGCGGACGGTTTTGCGGGTGCAGGCGGGGCGCCCGGTTGGATGTTCGCAGGATTCGCGGAAGCCGCCACCGGGTCCGGCGCCGGGGCGCGGGCCAGCAGATCTTCCACCTTCTTATCGATCTTCTTGCCGTCCCATTCAAAGCTGACCGCTTCCGGGGTGAGAGCCACCACTTTGAATTCGCCGACACGTTCACCGACACGGACGCCGTGGGGCTTCGCATCGGCCCGCTCCGACATCAGGGCCATCATGCCGGAGGGAAGGCCCATCACCCCCACCATTACAGGCAGCGGCGGCATCTTTTTCTCCGGCTTGGGCGGCGGCACTTCGATTACGACATTCGGATTGCGGTCTTTGGAGAACAGGTTCTTCTGCGCGACATCCTGATAGGGCAGACCGGTGAACGGATCGGGCTTGGGCGTGGGGACAGCACGCGCCGGGGCCTCTTCTTTCACCCTCTGCGTGCGCAGCTTTTCGCTCCGGGCCTGGTCCGCCAGATATTGTTCACGAAGCTTCGAGCCCGCGAAGACAGTCAGGCAGAGCAGCAGAAAATTCACGAAAATCAGCTTCCGTTTCAATATAAGGAGAACCCCTTCTTCTCCGGAACCATTTTTCTCGGCACAAGACCGCCCAAGGTCATGCGAACCATGATGGTCTTTTCCTTTGGGTTCGCGGTGTTCAGGCGGAGGTCGGAAGGGGCCAGCAGTTCCGGCTCATGCGAGAGCCCTGCCATGAAGTTTACGAACTGTTCGATGTGGCATTCGAACGAAACGGCGGCGGTGGCTTCGCCATAATCGTTACCGAAGTTTCTCACCTGACCCAGTTCCCCGCCCCGTATGTCAATCCCTTCGGCTTTGGCGACTTTGCGGGCCACTTCAAACAAGCGGGCTTGCGCCTGTGCCGCGGTAGCAGCCGCGAGCACACCTTTTTCGCGCGCTTCGAGCTCGGCATCCACCTGCGCCAGCAGCGCTTCCTTCGCCGGAACGGTAGCGGCGACCTTTCTGAACTTCGCGAGCTGCTTTTCCACCTGCGCGGCGGACCGCCCCGCTGGAACCACCTTCACGGCCGGTGCGCTGTCACTCAGGAATCCGAACCGGATCACAAGAATGACCGCAACCGCGGGCCCCAGCAGAAGCAGCAGCCGTTTTTCGCGTGTGCTCATGTGCGGGGCCTCCTCTGGATGCGGATGCGGAACGATTCGATCTGCTGAACTTTCACAACTCCCATCAGCAATTCGGAGTTGCGAAAAATGGGGGAAGAGTCGAGGATCTTGAGCAGCGAGGCCGCGTTATCCGCTTCGCCTGCGATGGTCACCGTATCCTGATTGATTTCGACCGACTGAGTCCAGATGGGCGGCGGCAGCAGGCGCGTCAGTTCGGCCATCACGTCTACAAATCCCTGGCCGCGTTTCCGGTAATCGTCCAGAAGCTTGATGCGGGCGCGACGATCGGCCGTGCGCTTGTCGAGAAGTTCGGCGCGCATCGCGCGGGGCTGAACCTTATTGATTTCGCGCGAAAGGTCATCCAGGTAGTTCTGCTCACGCATTTGCCGGTAAGCGAAGAAACCACCTGCAGCCGTAAGCAGCGCGATGCAGAGAATGATGGTAGGAATGTAGCGCGCACGCGAACGGATGGTGCGCTGCTCCGCAGGAAGCAGATTCGCATACGGATTGCGCCAAGCGCCAACTTGGGCCAGTGCTGCCGCGTAGGCCAGGGGGGGAACGGAGACCGGCTTCCTGGGCTGGGGAAGAATCGCCGTAACCGGCTGAGCGCCCTCACCCGGAATCCGGAGTTCAGCGCGCGCGAGTGCCAGCGCGCGCACGGGGGGCATATGAAATTCCGCCGAAAAGACAGGCCGGGCCACGCTCTGGCCATACACTTCCACAGTTCCCGCCTCATCCTCGCTCCAGGCCAGGAACTCGTTCGGCGGAGCGCCATATAGACGCAGCGCAGCATACAAGGCCGAAGCCGAAACGGTAAACCCGGCGGACGGGATTCCGGCTTCCTGAAACATCTGGACATACGCCGACAGTGCCGAACCGCGAATCATGCCGAGCAAAACGTTTCCGGCGCCCGCGGGGGACCAGCCGAACGCCACGTCTTCATCCCCGTATGGATGGAGCGCGTCTACCTGGTAGATTATGGCGGCCGGCATATCCTTTTTCGTGACGCCCGGCATCGCGATCAGGCGGACAATGGATTCCCGGCGCGGGAGGACCACGACCGCCGACAGAGTGCGCTCCCCATGCTGACGGAGCCATTTGTGATACTCACTGCCCCATTCTTTCGGCGGACGGGAGCGGAAGTCCGCGATTACGGTTTGCGATATGACGGAAACACCGGACGGACGGGCGCGAATCAACACAGCATGCAGATCGCGCTCACCCACTTCAATCGCGGCGGCGGTGCCGAAAATCAGAGCGCGGCGGCATCGTTCCCCGAAGTTCAAAGGAGCGCGGGCCGGCAGTTTCGTTTTCGGCGGCGCCGCTACCGCGGTCTGCTCTTCAACCACGGTCGTACCACCGCAGCACGACGTAATTCGGCTCTTTGGCGGGCTGCAATTTGATAGTCGCGGCAACAGTGCGGCGCAGATCGTTCAGTTTTCCATCGGGTAGACGCAAGCGCGCGGTGGCCCGGATGGTGAAAATGGAATTGCCGCCAAAACGCAGGCGGGTCAAACCGGGATTTCCCGCCGCAAAGGCCTGGTATTGCGCGGCGGTACGAAAAGGCCGCTGTGACAGAATCGCCTGAATCGCATCGGGTGGCGC
>JALYXI010000305.1 GCA_030947245.1 Acidobacteriota bacterium | reverse complement strand
CAAGAATGGAGCATTTTTTGAAGCCGCTGCCCGCGTTCACCCGCGCTTCCATACTCCTGTGGGCGCGATTCTCGCGCAGGGAGCTTGCGCTATTCTGATGACGCTGACGCCTTTCCCCGATCTCATTCTCTACATAGGTTTCAGCCTGACCGTTTTCACAACGCTGTCTGTAGCTTCGCTGTTCCTGTTCAGGCGCAGGCAGCACTGGCAGCGTTTGCCGGCAGTCAATTTCGGCTGGCCGGCGATTCCGGTGTTCTACATTGTTGCCGGAATCGCGATGGTGGTTTACGGGGTGATTTGGCAGCCCCGGGCTTCTCTCGCCGCAGTGGGAACCCTTTCGCTTGGGGCGCTCGTGTATCAGGTGATGGAACGCCGCGATTCCGTTTAGCTATTTCACCGCCATCCAAGCGACAAACATCCCGTCAGGGGCGACATCCTGCCAATACGAAATGAAGCGGCTGGAGACTTCCGTGCAATGCCGCCGCAGCAGCCGCTCCAGGTTACTCCGATCGAACCACCGTTCCCAGTCCGGTGTTTTGAGCCGCCCGAAGTGGCGGGCATTCTTGTCGATGATCACCAGCCGTCCCCCTGGCTTAAGAACGCGGCACAGCTCGCTCACGGCCCGTTCGATTTCAACCGCATGTTCGAGAGATTCAGTGGCATACACGCAATCGAAGCGGCCGTCGGGGAAGGGAAGCGCAGTCATCACTCCGGCCTGCGTGTGAACCGGCGGCGGGACGAATTTGAGCATGGCCGGTGAAATGTCCAGACCCCAAATATCGGCAGCCGGATACCGTTCGGAAAGAACTCGCGCGAACCGGCCTTTGCCGCAACCGGCATCCAACACGGATTTGCCGGCAAGATCCCCGAAGAATTCGAGGATCAGCTGCACGTGGTAGACGCGCGAATCGATTGTGGCGGGAAAGTGCTCTTCGTCCTTCGAAGCCTCGTCGAACGATGCGCGGATCCGCTGCTCCAGGTCCGGCGTCAACCGGTCCGGCTTCCTCCGGAACAGATTCACGCGCGGGTTAGGAAGATGGGCAAGCCGGTCTTGTTGGAGTAGTAGGGCCGGAAGCGCTCGATGTTGTACATCGTGGCGATATCTACCTTGCGGGGACCAAGTTTTGGATCCGGAATCGGGACGTCGGCATAGCAGCCGCCATTGATGCCCATCATGACACCGTGTTTGTTGGCCTTGATGCAATCGATTGCCATACCGGCGAAGGTGGAAGCGATCAGCTTATCGATGAAGTCGGGGCTTCCGCTGCGCAGGTCATAGGTCAGATCGCTCACGACAGTTTCCTCGCCCACCGCCTTTTTGATCTCATCGCTCAGCACCTCGCCCACATTCGCTTTTTTGCGATGTCCATAGGCATCGGCATCGCCTGTTTCGTGAGTGCCGTAGCCGGTCCATTTCGCGCCTTCGGAGAGGATGACAAGGGAGTAATTACTGGGGCTTTTGCGCTTATCGGTCATAAGGACGTCGATCAGCTTGGGAAGACTGAATTCATATTCCGGAATGCAGCACCGGAGCGAAGTGACGTAGGCCGTGTAGAGAGCTGTGTAGCCGGCGTCGCGGCCGAAGATCCGGAAGATTCCGATGCGCTCATGTGAACCCACCGTGGTGCGCTGCCGTTCAATGGCCTCCATGGCGCGGGAAATGGCGGTGGAGAATCCGATGCAATATTCCGTATTCCGGACATCGTTATCCATCGTTTTCGGGATGGCGATGACTTTCACTCCGAGGCCATCTAAATGCGCCGCATAGCTCAGCGTGTCATCTCCGCCGATTGCGATCAGGTAATCGAGTCCGAGATGTTCGATGTTCTTCATGACGCGAGGCGTCATGTCGTAGACGGTGGTGGTGGCACCGTCTTTGGTGTTAGTCGCTGCCTGGAATGTCTCGCCTTTAAGAAAGTCCGGAACATTCTTCATCTTCGAGGGATTGGTACGGGAACTGTGGAGATACGTCCCGCCTGTACGGTCGATGGTGCGCGTGTTCTCCGTTGTCAACGGGAGAATGTAGCGATGCACGCTGTTCGGGTCTTCGAAATTGACATGGGTCAAGCCTTCCCAACCGCGGCGGATGCCTATTACTTCGCAGTCGATCTCACGCCCGCGGTACACAACTGTCTTGATGACAGCATTCAGCCCGGGCACATCGCCTCCGCCCGTGAGGATCCCAACTTTTCTGGTGTTCATCAGTCTTCAGTTTAGTTATTTATGGTGAATTTTGCGCCGGATATCCGGCCAGAATTCTCGAAACACGTTGCGGCCCGCATCACCCGCCAGCACCAGACCGGCATACACGAGCCCATCGCCGAAGCGGCCATCGCTACGGCGGGGCAGCCAGAGCGAACCGGCTTCGCCGGCGGCAAAGGCGCTGATCACGTTCCCGTACGCAAAAGCGTGGCCGCCGCTATCGGTACGGGCAATCACAACTTGCGAGAGGGCATGTCTTAAACGGGCGCCGGTTTCCGTGTCGCTCGAGCGAAAGATCCGGGGATCCTGGTGGGTGAGGGAATCGAGACCGAATGCGAGAGTTTCGCGAATGGCGATGCGGGCATAGTCGGTACCGTAGCGCTTCCCATAGCCTTCCCACCCTCGGCCATACTGGCCAGGGCTGTTTTCCCACTGTTTCAGACCGGCGGTGAGCAAGGTCCCAAGAAAGACACGGGGCGCCACGATTCGGCGGGCATGAATGGATAGCTTGCCGTCTACGTCGAGAGGCGGCGCATCTTCGCTGATTCCGGGCGAGAAGATACTGTCGCGGTACGCGGGTTCCGTAGGCTGCTGCGCGGGAAGAACAGCAGGAAGGAAAAGGACCACGAACAGGCCAAACTTCATAGTCTAAAGTAACAGAGCCGCTATCTATTTTGCTCCCATGTTTGGCGGAACAAGTGCAGCATGAAAGCTTGTTCATCAAAAGTTGCAGCTTCGAATATCGGTGCAATAGGAGAATCTATGGAAATCGCGGGAAAGCCGTACATCGTGCCCAATGTCAGCAAGACCGAACGCGCAGCCTCAGTGATGGGAGGTACGTTGCTTGCGTATCTTGGAGCCAAGCGCCGGGATGCTTGGGGAGTTGGGCTCGCCATCGTTGGGGCAGGTCTGGTCCGCATAGGCGTAACGGGCTATTGCTACACGTATCAATATCTAGGGATTCGCACAGCCGAAACAGGGCAAGGGAGAAACGTCAGCATTCCCTATGAACTGGGCGTAAAAATAGAGCGGGCGATCAGCATCAACAAGGCGCGTTCCGAGGTTTACACCTTTTGGCGGAACCTGGAGAACCTGCCGGTTTTCATGAAACATTTGAAGTCGGTTCGGGTATTGGATTCGAAGAGATCCCACTGGGTAGCAAATGCACCGGCTGGGCGCACAGTGGAGTGGGATGCGGAAATCATTTCAGAGCAGCCCGATGAACTGATCGGATGGCGTTCGCTGCCCGGCAGCACAGTACAAAACGCAGGCTCAGTGCGGTTTGCGGACGCGGCGGGAAACCGCGGCACGGAAGTCCGGGTTTCGCTTCAATACAATCCGCCCGGAGGAGTGGTTGGTGCGTGGGTGGCGAAGATCTTCGGCGAAGAGCCGGAACGGCAAATCGCGGAGGATCTTGGCCGGCTGAAAGCGATGATTGAATCCGGACAGGTGCCTACCAACGCCGGGCAAACATCCGGCCGTGAGCAGGAGCGGGAAGTGAAGAAGGCGCAGAAGCGCTCCGATGAAGATTCCGTGCGGCAGGCGTCCGAGGAATCATTCCCCGCGAGCGATGCGCCCGCGTACCGTTAGTCTCGATTTCGAAAGGATTCTTTATGAAAGCAATCTGCTGGCATGGCACAAACGACGTTCGTGTGGACACGGTCCCCGATCCAAAGATTCTAGCCACACGCGATGCGGTGATTCAGGTGACGAGTACGGCTATATGCGGCTCAGACCTGCATTTGCTGGACGGATATATCCCAACCATGGAGAGCGGCGACATTCTGGGACATGAGTTTATGGGTGATGTGGTTGCGGTAGGGACCGATGTCACCAACCTGAAGAAGGGCGACCGCGTGGTGGTCCCGTTCGCCCTTGCGTGCGGGGCGTGCTGGTTCTGCAAGTCGTCTTTTTTCTCGTCTTGCGATAATTCGAATCCGAATGCGGCGATGGCGGAGAAGCTTTACGGCTCCAGTGCAGCGGGCCTATTTGGATACTCGCACCTGTTCGGCGGCTACGCAGGCGGTCAAGCGGAGTACGTGCGGGTTCCTTTCGCAGATGTGGGGCCGGTAAAGGTTCCAGAGTCTTTGACCGACGAACAGGCACTGTTTCTCTCGGATATTTTCCCGACTGCCTACATGGCCGCGGAGAACTGCAATATTCAGCCGGGCGACACGGTAGCGATCTGGGGCGCGGGTCCGGTCGGGCTTTTGGCTATTCGATGCGCTTACATGCTGGGCGCAGAGCGCGTGATCTCGATCGACCGGGTGGCAGCGCGGCTGGACAAGGCCAAAGAGGCCAAGGCCGAGGTTTTAAACTACGAAGATGAAGATGTGCTTCCCAAACTGAAAGATATGACCGGCGGCCGGGGGCCGGATTCCTGTATGGACGCAGTGGGGATGGAGGCGCACGGGACCTCCATCGACGCGATTTACGATTATGCCAAGCAGGCCGTGCGTTTGGAAACCGATAGGACTCATGCGCTGCGGCAGGCAATTCAGGCTTGCCGTAAAAGCGGAACCGTGTCGATTCCCGGCGTGTACGGCGGGTTTGTGGACAAGTTCCCGCTTGGAGCGGCCTTCTCGAAAGGCCTAACGCTGAAAATGGGCCAAACGCACGTGCAACGCTACACGAAGCCGTTGCTTGAGAAAATTGTGGATGGCTCGATCGATCCGTCATTCATCATTACGCACCGCCTGAAACTGGCAGACGGCCCCGCCGCCTACCAGACTTTCAAGAAAAAAGAAGACAACTGCGTAAAAGTTGTGATGACGCCTTAGGGAAAGCGGTTACACCCACCAGGGAGCGGCCGGATCTTCCTTGATGATGATGGAATCGAGAAAGCGGATCGCTTTGGTAAGGCCTTCTTCGGGCGAAAGAATAGTGTCCTCATGCTCGATAGAGAGCACGTAGTCGTATCCGAACATGCGAAGCGTCGAGATGAATTCGCTCCACCACTCCGCGCCGTGTCCATAGCCGCAGGTACGGAAGATCCAGGCACGGTTACGCTCATCGGTGTACTTTTTCGTATCTAGCACGCCGGTCATCGGCAAATTGCGTTCATAGATCTGAGTATCTTTCGCGTGCACGTGGAAAATGGAATCGCCAAGAACGCGAATGGCTGCTATGGGGTCGATGGCCTGCCAGAACATGTGACTGGGGTCATAGTTGCAGCCAATCGACTTACCTGCGATTGCACGTAAGCGCAGCATCGTTTCCGGGCTGTAGACGACGAAGCCGGGATGCATTTCAATGGCGATTTTGACGCCGTGATCTTCGGCAAACTTAGCGCGCTTCGTCCAGTAAGGCGTCACCTTCTTCTCCCACTGCCAGTCCAGGAGATCGAGGTATTCGGGTGGCCAGGGGCAGGTCACCCAGTTTGGATATTTCGCGGTATCGCTGTCGCCCGGACACCCGGAAAAGTCAATCACTACCGGGACGCCCAGCTTTTCGGCCATGAGGATGGTCTTTTCGCTTGTATCCTGATAGGCTTTCGCGACCGCGGCGTCAGGATGAAGCGGGTTACCGTGGCAACTGAGGGCGCTAATGGAAAAACCCTGATCGTCAAGCTTTTTCTTGAACGTTTTCAGCTCGTTTTCATTGTCGAGCATGGAAAGCTTGCAGTGCGGATCGCCAGGGTAATTACCGGTCCCGAGCTCGACGGTTGAGACTCCATTCGCTTTCAGCTTCTTAAGGACATCGTCCAGGGGCATTTGCGCCAGTAGCGCGGTGAAGACACCTACTCTCATAAGAAATCAAGAATACACCAGTGCGGCCGGCGCGGTTGCGATGCCAGGCGGGAAACGCTAAATTGGGAGGAGTCTAATTTCCGATTTGCACCCGTAGCTCAGCTGGATAGAGCGTCTGACTACGAATCAGAAGGTCGCATGTTCGAATCATGCCGGGTGCACCATCTAAAGCAAGCACTTACCTTCACCTCTCGCCGGACTTCGGGCAACACGTGGGCGTAAGTCTGCATTGTGAATCACACCTGAGCGTGGCCAAGAAGGGCTGAGATATACCGCGGGCTCACTCCCTGGGCCAACAGCGTTGACAGGGGAAGTGCAGGCAGGGTATTGAGCTGCGAAATAATCGTGACCGGAGTGCCGACGCCGTTCAGCATGGCGGAGGCAATATCGGCGGATGCGTG
>JALYXI010000419.1 GCA_030947245.1 Acidobacteriota bacterium | reverse complement strand
CTCGCCCGCAAGCTCATGCGGTATGTCCGCGCTTATTCTAAAACCGCTCGCCCTTTCAAATGGAAGTACACCGACGTCCGCCGCAGAATCCTACCATGCTAACGAACTTCCTGAGACGGGCCACTAGTGTAGAATGGCTAGCGATTGACTCTATCCGTACTGATGAAGCGCTTTTTTATTACCGGCATTGTGCTTGGCTTGTTACAGCCTATTCCCGCACACCCGCAATCTCCTCAACCGGGAATCACGGATCCCCCGCTCGTTGAAACGCTTAAAGTGCTCGTGCTAGAGGGAGAAGGGGCAACGAACGTCATTTCGACCAGAACCGTTACAGCGCCCATTGTGGAAGTTCGTGATCAAAACGACCGTCCCGTTGCTGGCGCCAACGTGACCTTCAGAAGTCCTATGGGGGGCCCCGGTCTCACTTTCCCTGACCAGCGTACCTTCCGGCAGTTTAAGACAAATGCCCAAGGTCAAACGATGGCCGTGGGCGTCATCCCGAATGGCCAAGCGGGCCGGTTCCGAATCGAGGTTACGGCCGTACTGGGCAGCCAGATGGGACACGCCGAGATTACCCAAACCAACGTCAGCAACGGGGAACAGATCCGGGCGGACAGAAAAAGTAGCAGGAAAAAGCTGTGGATTACTCTGGCCGCAGTTGTAGCGGGAGGCGCTGCAACCGGAATTGTTCTCGCAACCAGAGGGAGCACTTCCGCGCCCTCTGCAACGACTGTAGTCTTAAATCCCGGACCCATCACGATTGGAGCTCCACGGTAAGGACGTATCCACATGAGGACATTCTGGATTAGAACATTCTGGATTTTGGCGCCTTTGCTGTGCGTATGTCTCGGGCCAGCTCACGGGCAAGCTTCGGGTATAGCTGGACCGGTATCCGGGTTTCTGTTTGACCCTGACTCCCGTTCTATTCTTCCGATTCTAGGCGTCCCCGGAGCTGCCTACCTCGGTACGCCCATTGCGGCAAATTTGAGGAAAGTTGAGGTAGCACGGGCCGGTAATATTGCCCTGGGATGGAATGAAGATTCTCCCGTTTTGCTGAACCCACGAGAGCCGCGAACTCAATTCCCAATTGCAGACAATCTCTTGAAGAATGCCGATCGGGCCCAGTGGTCGGGCGATTCTCGTGTTTTGATTCTCTCTTCCGCTGACGCCGGCCAAATACAGAGATTCACGATTTCGGACGGGGTCCCGAACGGGTCGACTCCAGTGGACTTGGCCGCGCTTGGCGGCAGAATTTCGTTATTACAAGTAGATGCGAGCGGCGGAATGGCCGTGGTGGGAATAACCGGCCTTGAAGGGACCACGCTGTACCGCGTGGGCAGTCAAGGAGAGACGATCTTGCTAGCTTCGATTTCAGATCCGGATTTGCCGGTCTTTTCGCGAGATGGGCGAATGCTCTATCTCTTCAACCGGGTAGCCCGCCAAATTCTTTCCGTGGACATGACTTCCCGCGCGCCCCGAGCGGCGCCTTTTCTGGGCACTGAAGACGGAATCTCCTCAGATCTCGCCGGCTTCGGCCTATCACGCGATGGACAGCGCCTCTTCGTTGCAAGTGCGGGTGATCAATCGGTCCGCATCTTTGACATCCCGACACACACGCTCATCTTTTCTCTCTTTCTCGAGTTCGCCCCCGATGCGGTGAATCCACTCGGCGAAAATTATTTTGTTCTTTCGGGCGGCGCCGGTAAGTCTCTCGCGCTCCTCGATCTACAAAATGCCTCACCGGCTGTGTACTTCATTCCTAGAGGAGCCAACCAGTAATCGTGCGGCGGATACCTGGCCTGGCTGCTCTCATTCTGGTGCTCTCGTTTGCTTGTGCATTGAGCGCCCAGTCTGGCTTTCCCTTCAAGCTTCGCGTCGATCAGGGCTCTTCCGCCACCAGCGTGGCGAACGGGAGCACGCTTTCGCTGAATGCTCCTGATTTAGCGCAACCGGTGTCGCTCACCGTCACAGCCACCTACACGGGCACAACTTCCGCGCTCATCCCGCAGTCGCCTGTGTTACTCGGCTCCACGAATTTTGGCGTGACGGGGTTTCCGGCCACTCCGATCAAGCTGAATCCAAACGACGCAATCTCATTTTCAATCCGGTTTTCCGCCGCATCGGGTGCGCTTTCGAATGCTCAACTCAATGTCGCCTACAACGAGGCTCCTCCGCCCGGCAGCACAATCTCTACCGCGGGCAATATCTCTCTGTTCCTTACCGGGACCGTACCGCAACTTCAGTTAAGTTATTTTCTACAGTCTGATGGAAACGTCTTCCCTCTCTCCTCCGGACAGACAATCACCTTTGCTCCTACGCCGACCGGCACGAACAGCATAGCTGTGATCTCCATCGCCAACCGGGGGAGCGGTACGGGCAACGTGACCTCCGCTGCCGTGTCCGGCGCAGCCTTTCAAGCTTTAAACCTGCCTTTGCTCCCGGCAACCCTTGAGGCCGGGCAGGAAATTCGATTCAATATCCGTTACCAACCTCTCCAGCAGGAGAACAGCACTGGTTCTCTTCAGGTCGTTTTAGGGGCTAAGCCTGTCACGGTCACTTTGGCAGGCACTTCGACCGGTGCGGCTTTCAGCTACGAACTTCTACTTGGCGGAAACGTGGTTCCCGTTGCTCCCGATGGAACAGTTTCTCTTCCTAATACGAATATCGGCGAGTCGGTCAGCGCTGCATTCCGGGTCCGGAATATAGGGAACGGCAGCGGAACCGTCACTTCAATCAATCTGATTGGGAGTGGTTTTCAGGCAAGCGATCTGCCCATAGTTCCTCAAACTTTGGCACCGAACGCTTCGCTGCTGTTCACCATCACTTTCACGCCCTCACAAGCTGGTCTCTCAAGAGCGCGCCTCCGCATCAACAACGACAGCTTCGAGATCGACGGTACCGGTATCGGCGTGAGGCTTACTTACTTATATGGACCGCAATCGCCCACAATTGCCGTTGCGCCTAGTGGCACAATCGTATTCAGCCCTATTTCCGTTGGCGAAACTTCGCAGATCAGCTTTTCGGTCAGGAACTCGGGAACTCTCCAAGCTACGATTTCCAGTATCGGAATCTTGGAGCCACGAAGTTCGTTTGCGGTGTCCGGGTCACCGCCACTGCCTGTTCAAATTAATCCGGGCGAGTCGATTGTGTTTGGCCTTTCATTCAAACCAACAGTAACCGGCTTTTCCACAGGAACTCTCCGCATCGATTCGCAAACGTTCTCCTTATCCGGATCTGCCTCTGCGCCCCCGGCTCTCCCTCCTTTCATGTTTTCCGGCGTCTCCGACACGGTCGAGGCACTGCAACAGCCCGGCGTAGGTTTGGCGCTCGCTAGTCCTTATCCGATCGATGTCACAGGAATACTGACACTTGGCTTCGTGCCGGACGGATTCAGTGGCGACCCAGCAATTCTGTTTTCAAACGGGACGCTCATGGCGCCCTTTACGATACCTGCGAATACGACCGACGCTATTTTTGCCGGGGGCGTTAAACAAATTCGGTTTCAGACCGGAACAGTCGCAGGAACTTTGTCTCTCACACCCTCCTTCTCAACGGCTGGCGGGGTTGATCTTACCCCCGCTTCCGTGAAGTCTCTTGCACTCCGGCTCTCTCCAGGAGTCCCTCGGATAATCACCGTTGCGCCAACGCGGACAAGTACAGGTTTCAGCTTAGGGGTGACCGCGATTTCCACGGCTCGCAATCTGAGACAAATCGACTTTCAGTTCAAATTCGCCGCTAACTTCAATGCGTCGACCTCTAAATTCAGCACCGATATCGGCTCTCAGGCGAGTGCTTGGTATCTTAGCCCTCAGTCGCAACCTTTCGGCAGCCAGATCCTTATTACGGTTCCCTTTGATTTATCTGTGACTCCACAGAATTTGGTCAATCCGCTCAATCCGCTCAATGCGCTCGATACGGTAACAGTTACCTTGACCAATGATCAAGGAATGTCTGCTCCTGTGACCGTTAACGTACGCTAGTCATTCTCAGTGCAAGAAGGTCAGCTTCGTGTCAACGATATGACCGTCCGGCTTTCCCGTGTAGAAATCGAAAGATAATGATTCACCCTAATGAATCCGTAGGCTATTTCGAATCCGTCAGCTCCGGCTATGCGGATCTTTACTTGACGCCGAATCCTGGAGGATACGCGTTTCGAGTAAGAAAAGCGAAGCTCCTGAACCTGATCGGATTCGGCAACGGGAGAGTGCTGGATGTAGGCTGCGGCCCCGGGATTATGGCACAGGACTTGGTTGATCGAGGCTTTGAGTTTTGGGGCTTAGATGCCTCTCCCGGCATGGTGGAACTGGGTGTCCGTACTCTTGGCAAACACCCGCGCGTTCATTTTCTGGTGGGAGATGCTGCAAACATTGGGCTTGCGGACAATTCATTCGACTTGGTATTGTGTGCTGGCGTAATCGACCGTATACCGAATTATGAACGGGCCATTCAGGAAATGATTCGCGTGCTGAAACCAGGGGGTATGCTTCTCGTCGCATTCCCAAATGCGTGCAGCCTTTACTCGGCGTGGCGTAGGTACGTGTATAATCCTCTGCTCGATTGCGTGAAAACCCTGCTGCCGAACATTGCAGCCAAGAATTTTCTTCCGGTTCTGCGCGGCCGGGTAACGCTTCACCATGAAAGTCGAGCACGACAATTAGTGGAGAGAAACGGCACGATCTGCGCTTCCCCAATCCACTTTAATTTCAATTTGTTCTTGTCTCCGCTCGATGAACTTTTTCCCGCTGCAACAATCAAACTGGCCGAAACGCTAGAAGCGAGGGATCTTGGTTTGAGTAAATGGCTGGGGACCGCATTCATCCTGCACGCGCTCAAAGCAGAGGGGAAACGCGAGTGAGACGGCGTCGCATTCTTTTTCTCTCCCGATCGTACCCGAACAATGTTTTCCCGCTTCTCGGGTTGTGGATAGAACGCCTGGTCCGACACTGCTCTTCAGAGTGCGACATCTCGGTAATCTCGCCGGTCCCTTACTACCCGCCTGTTCCTGGACTTCGGCAACATACTAGATTCCGGGATGTCGTGCGCTACGCGAAGCATGAACAGGTGGACGTGTATTATCCAAGATTTCTCGTCGGCCCTGGGCGCTCACTGTACCTGACTGAGGCGTGGGCTTATTATTATTCAGCCCGCGTCATTGCCCAGCGACTGCACGCCCAAGCCCCTCTCGACCTGATCCATGCGCATTTTATGTATCCGGATGGCGTAGCTGCCGCGAGAATTGGAACCAAACTCGGGATTCCCGTGGTTGTGACGGAGCATGCACCTTGGCATCCGAACTGGATGGAAAAGTCCCCCTCAGTTCGCAAGCAAGCCATTTCTGCAGCCCGCTCCAGCCGTTGTCAAATAGCGGTTAGTAACTCCGTCCGGGATACCATCTTGCACTTCACCGGACAGCCGGAGAAGGTCCGCGTAATTCCTAACGGAGTCGACGGGGACGTCTTTACAGAACCGGCCGATGAACACCAACGTAAAGTCGACCAGATCCTATTTGTGGGGCTGATCAATTTTAACAAAGGCGTGGACACCTTATTGAAGGCAATGAAACTTTTGGCATCGCGCGCACCAAAGCTCCGTCTAGTGCTCGTTGGCGGCAGCTTTTACCGCAACACCGGTTTTCAGGAAAGGCAACTCCGATTGCTTGCCCAAAACCTTAATCTGCAGTCGTCGGTAGAGTTCGTTGGAATGCAACCTCCTTCGGAGGTTGCTCGGTATATGCGCGAAAGCTCAATGCTCGTGCTGCCGAGCCGTGCAGAAAGCTTCGGAGCTGTTCTTGTAGAAGCTCTGTCAAGCGGGACGCCCGTGGTCGCCACCCGATGCGGTGGTCCCGAGGATATTGTCACGCCTGATAACGGCCTTCTTATAGAAAGGGATAACCCCGAAGCACTCGCAAGCGCCATTGTTACTCTGCAAGACCGGCGCAGTAAATACGAAAGCAGCCAGCTAAGGCGGGCCGCGCTGCAGCGTTTCAGCTGGTTACGGGTAGCCCGTCAAAACTTAGACTTGTATTCTGAAATCGTTGAAATGAGTCAAGGCCAGTGAGTTGGCTTCTGAGCTCGAAATCTGATTATAAGGAGGATGTACTGTGAATTCCATCGATCTTTTCGCGTGTCCCGAATGCGGAAGCGGGATGAGGACGGGTTCTCGCATCGAATGCACGGGTTGTGGGGCGTCTTTTCCCCTAGTTGATGGAATTCCCTGCTTTGCCGCTTCCAGCGACTTCTATGATTCGTACTCAGAGGTGCACTGTCCGTATCACCTTTCGCCCACACGCATCAAAGTAGAACTGCTCCGCTTCATCCCACATTGGTCGTCACGGGAATGGAAATTTTGGAAGGCAGCGATTCCGAGGTGCGAGAACCTACTTGATATTGGCTGTGGCCGCGGCCGTCAAATCTTTGCTCAAGCCGCGTCGCAGGCGATCGGGTTCGACAGTTCTCTCCTTTTCGCGCGCGACTGTGCCATGCACTACAAATCCGTAGCGGTCGGGACTTTACCTCATTTGCCCTTTCGTTCGGGAAGCTTTGATGCCGTGGTTTCTTCACACGTTTTAGGTCATGTTGCTCTTCAAGAGAAAGACAAGCTCGTTGAAGAAATTGCGCGGACACTTCGACCAGGCGGAATGACGGCGCATATCATCGAGACTGACAGCAATCATCCTGCAATACGCGCTGCGAAACTCCAGCCAGATTTATATCGTAAACAGTTGCTAGAACAAGACGGCCATATTGGTCTTGAGAAAGCGACAGCTGTTGTCGAGCGCTTTGAAAGGCACGGTCTGCGGCTACGGAAGATGCGGCTGGTGGACGCGATTATACCCAGCGCGCAAAACTTTCGAAAATACTTTAAAGGAACTAGCCTTGCAAGCGCTCCCGGACTTGGCAGGACTCGGCTGCTGGAGCGTCTTGCGGGTGCCGGGTTGATAGGCACAACGGTTTACGAAATGGGTATGGGTTTGTTCCACGACACCTGGGAGCAATTTACGGGACAACCGGACAATGCGCAGTTCATCATGGCTTTATTTGTGAAAGATGTAGGAACGCCAAAGCAGGTCTAAATCGTTTGCGGACTCTTATCGTTAACGCGTTCCGAATGGGAGAAAAGCGGACCGCCCAGGGACGGCACGTTGAGTTTGTCGCGCAACAGTGGAGTAAGATGAAGCTGCCCTTTGATCGGGTTGTTTTGGTGGCGCCGCACCGTCTTCACCTTGAAAATCTTGGGAGCCAAACTGAGATCGAGCTCGAATCGTTTGGGAGCGAGCTGCCGAATATCGTATGGGAACAAATCAGCCTTCCGGTCCGGGCGCGAAAAGCTTCCATACTGTTTTGCCCTACTTATACCGGTCCGTTAATCTACCCCGGACGAATGGTGGTCCACAATCACGGAATTTATGAAGCGCTTCCTTCCGAATTCTCCCGTATCGCGCGCTTCCGGGCCACTACGATCCAGAAGCATACTGCCCGGCGGGCTTGTAGGGTCATTGCCAATTCGATTGCTACCAAGGCCGACTTGGTCAAGTTTTTTCATCTCTCGGAGAGTAAACTTGAAACTATTTATCCAGCGGCGCACGACATCTATTTCGAGCGCCACCGGCCGGAAGATATTCGTGCAGAAGTACTACGAGTTCTTGGAAAGGATGTTCCCTATATCATCTTCGTCGGCAAACTGGCCAAACGAAGACACGTTCCGAATTTGATCCGGGCGTTTTCGCTCGTACGGGAACAGCACCGTCTGCCCCATCACTTGCTCATTGTCGGTCCGAATACAACTCAGTTAGACATTGCGGCTTTAGCAGGAAACTCTGACGTGGCAGCAGAAGTCGTATATCACCCTCATGCTGAGATGAGATCTCTAGCCTATTTATATGCAGGAGCACAAGTTTACGCTCTCCCCACTATCTATGAAGGGATATCCTGGACAATGTTCGAAGCCATGGCCAGCGGTACCCCTGTACTCACTGTGGAGCATCCGACGCTTGTGGAAGGGGGCGCTGATTCAGTCCTCTCCGTTCCGACGCCTTCAGTCTCTGATCTAGTAAGTGGTCTTTCCCGCCTCCTTACCGATCCGGCACTGCGCCACCATTACTCCGAAGCGGGCCGGCAACGCGCAAAGCTATTTTCGTGGCAAACGGTAGCGCAGCAGACCGCCTGCATTCTCGATCGCGCAGCATGTTCACAAGATATTGTCTAATGTCGAGCAATCTAATGTCGAGCACCGGTACGGTTCCCCGGCAGACTGCCCTATATATCGATCCTCCATCGAGGCACTTTCTTGGCGATCGGCTGTTTGAAGAGGACAGCAATGCGCTGGCTGGCGACCAGATTCTTGCCCCCTACAGCTATTTACGGGAACGTTTAAAAGCTCTCTCAATCCACGTCCGTACTGCTGATTATCTGCCCAAGACTGCGGACGGTAATCATAATCTATATATCTCGCTCGGCTTGCTGGACAGATACCAGGAACTTGCTCGACGGCCTGATTTGACCCTCAGTGCCTTTTTCGCAGTGGAGTGCCCTATCGTTGAGCCGAGCATCTATCGGGCACTTCCGAGGATACAGCGGTACTTCAGACGAGTTTTCTCGTGGAGTGGTAATGGTTCGATCGAGCGATTCACCGGCAGGCCTCTACGTTGTGAACACTTCCGATGGCCGCAATCGTTTGATGCGGTCCACCAACAGATTTGGGATCGGACAGATCGCAAGTTTCTGGTAATGATCAACACCAATAAGCTCCCGCGAATTTATTGGCAGGAACTGTACACCGAGCGGTTGCGCGCAGTCGAGTTCTTCAACCGTACTAATGAGGTCGACCTCTTTGGAAGAGGTTGGGAGCAGCCAGCATTTCGTGTAGGGAAAACATGGATTCCAGTTCCGGTGATCCGGGTCCAGCGATTGTTTCAGAAGCTGAGGCAGCAGGTATTTCCCGATCCTCTGTTTACTGCGGCGAAACAGGCTTGGCGCGGGGTGGCCCACTCTAAGTCTCAAACTCTAGGTAACTACAAATTCGCGCTTTGCTACGAAAATATGATTCTGAATGGATGGATCACGGAAAAGCTGTTTGATTGCTTCTTCGCGGGAACCGTACCGATCTATTGGGGAGCGCCAGAAATTGCAGACTTCGTCCCACCTGCGTGCTTCATCGACAAACGAGTGTTTGCTAGCTACCCTGAACTTTCCCGATATCTGAAATCGCTTTCAACTCGTGATGTGGATCAATTCAGGGCGAATGCGCGAGACTTCCTAAGTTCGAAGGGTTTCGAGCCGTTCCAGAAAGCTACGTTTGCTGCGATATTTGAGCGCATTGTTCAGGAAGATTCATGAAAGTGCACGCCACAACGCCGCTCGTCACCGTCCTGGTACCCGCTTTTAACGCGGAGCGCTTTTTACGCCAAAGCCTGGAATCAATTACCGCCACTACATGGCCACATTGCGAAATCCTAGTGCTGGACGATGGATCCACCGATTCCACCCCGGACATTATTCGGTCTTTCGGGGCCCAGGTTCGACATGTTCGCCACCCTCGCAACTTGGGTCAATTTCCCAATGTAGAGGACGGTATAGCGCGCGCTCAGGGAAAGTACATAGCTGTTTACCATGCGGACGACATTTACCACCCAGCGATCATCGAGCGGGAAGTGGCTTACCTTGAGCAGCACCCGAACGTCGGAGTTGTATTCTGCATGGATCGCTTCATCGATGGCTCTGGCCGCGTCAAGGGTGAGCTCCGGCTGCCAGCCGAGGTGAGCGGCGAACAACCACTTGATTTTGGCACCGTGCTGAACGCCCAACTGCTTTACAAGAATCGATTTTTGCGTACTCCCAGCAGTATGGCGCGGGCAACCGTCTACCGGGAAGCTGGGCCATTCCGCGCTAGTGAGTTCCCGGTGGCCGCTGACCTGGAGATGTTTCTCCGGATAGCACGGAAACACCCCGTCGCTATCCTCCAAGAGTACTTACTGCACTACCGGTGGGGCCACGGCAACGCCGACCAGCGCGAACGGATGTTTCGCAATTGCGAGGAGCCGTTCTTCGCGATTATCGACGAATACCTGGAGGGCGGGGGCCGTAAATTAGTAACTCGCGCCGCCTTAGACGCATTTGAGGCACATCGCAACGAGGACCGCCTAATGCGCGTCATCAAGAAGTACATCGTTGCCGATGCGGTCGGCGCCAAGCAGTTGTTGTCGGATGTGCGCCCTCTCAGGGTCGCGAGGAGTAACCAGGTCCAGCGAGGGCGGCTCCTGCTCTTGTGGGCCGCGATGGCAGTTCTGACTCGTGTACCGCGTGTGGTCCCTTTTGCGAATCTTTTCTTTTCCAGATGGCATGGTCGTAAAACCCGTGTTTAGCCCAGGCACGTCCTAACTTATGCAGATATGTCTCTTTGCGAAAACTGCAGCCTATGGTGGACCCCGTTGTCAAGACCATTTTCGGCGAGCAATAAGCTAATATTCGACGGGTCTGATTTGAGCAGGAACGGCCTCAGTGTTGAAGCCGTCCCGAATCATTCCGGCGCTCGAATCGGCGCTCAGGTCGCATCCCTGCGGAGCCTTGTCTTCCGTTCGAGTACCTCCAGTGTAGAGCCGAACATTCTGGCCCCAAAGCGATAAATCCCAGGGGTTCGGGGACAGAGTCCCCGAGTTCAATGATGATCCTTTCCTTTTTGCCGGCCTGATCATTGAGTCATCCACGAGCCAGCCAGATCGTGGCCGGCGTCCGGTATTGCAGACTCTGGTGCAGCCGTTCCTGATTGTAGAACCGGATGTACCGTTCGATTCCGTCCCGCGCCGCGCTCAGCGACTCGTAATCCTTCAGATA
>JALYXI010000333.1 GCA_030947245.1 Acidobacteriota bacterium | reverse complement strand
GAGCCACGCTGTTTTCTCGGCTGGGCTGCGGCCGGTTCGGAGGAAGACGCCGGTCAGGATTCCGAAGAGCGTGGTTGCGATAGCGGGAATGGTGCTGACGACCCCTTCGGGGTCCCAGGTCCTGGTTTGCTGCCACATGTGACCGGTCAGCACCATGCCGTCAATGTATTTCGCGAAGTTGCCGTCACGCGTCAGAACTCCGGGGCCGTAACCGGGGACGGGGTAGAGTGTCATGAGCATCCAATAGCCAGTGAGGAGGACAAGAATGGAAATCACGATGCCGCGCGTGCTGGTGAACAGGTAAATCACACTGGCGATCAGGTAACATACCGCGATGCGCTGAAGCACACCGGGTATCCGGACATATTGGAAGCTGAAGAATGGGAAAGCGTTCAGCAGTAGGGCTATCAGAAAGATTAGGACGGAACGGCGGGTTGCGTGAATCAGAAGCTTCGTGCGGCCGTGTTGCTGCTCCCTCCGTTTGGAGAATGAGAGCGTCATGCTGACGCCTACCATCCAGAGGAAGAATGGGAAGACCAGATCGGTGAACGTCCAGCCGTTCCAGGCCGAGTGTTCGAGCTGCTGGTAAACGTGTTCCCAGGATCCCGGGTTGTTGACCAAGATCATGGAAGCGATGGTTGCGCCGCGGAAGGCGTCGAGAGAGGTGAGCCGTTGCATCTTTGCCGCGCTATTTGGTTGCAATGGCCGGGATGTTCTGGTCACGAACCAGCTTATTGAAGGCCGGGAGGTCGCGCTTCATAATTTCGTCCAGGCGTTTCAGTTGCGCATTGATTCCGGTAGCCAGATCTTCAAAAACCATTTGCTGTTGCCGGGTTGGACCGCTGTCCGACATTTCGAGAGCGGCAAGGACGCCGGCCAACCGGTTGTTCAGGCGGATGGGATAGTTCAGAGGATCCTGGGGGGCTTTATTTTTTGTTTGATAGAGCGTTTCTTCAACCTGCGTCAGCTCTTTCGAAAGAGCCTTGGCGCGGTCTATCACCAGAGGTACTTTGGTGCGTGCGGCAAGGTCTTCGACCTGTTTGCGCACGTCGCGAATATCCAGGATCGCCTGATGTGTCTGGGTAAGCTTGTCGCGAATCTGAAGTTCAAGCGAGAGCTGGCTCTGGAACTCCTGATCTGTTGTCTCGATTCGCGGGTCCTTGTTAACCCGGAAGGTTTGGGATTGCGACTTGCCGTCCACGGTGAGCTTAACCGTGTAAACGCCCGGAACAACGGCGGGACCACGGACGGAGCCGGCCCAAAGAATCATGCCAGGAAACTTAACGGCATCCGGATAGCGAAGGTCCCAGACAAATTTGTTCAAGCCGGGTTCGACGGCAACGCGGGTGGAGCCGGAACTGCGCGGAGCAAACTCCTCTTCCTCGGCGCTCGCGGCGGGCGCGTCCGGTGGGTGCTTCTCTTCTATCTTGCTGGAATAGGTCTTGACCGGTTTACCCTGGGCGTCCAGGAATTCCAACGTAACTTCGGCCGCCGGTTTTTCTCTGAACGAATAGTAAATCACCGCGCCGTTGGGCGGGTTCTGGCCCACTGCCGCTTTCGGACCGCCGAAACCGCCGCTGGAAGGCAGCCGGTAGGTATCCTTCGGCTGGAAGAGATGCGCGGCTTCGGGCACTCCGTCAGCAAGCTGATAGAGCAAAGGCAAGTCATCGAAGACCCAGAACGAACGGCCGTGCGTGGCGATGACCAATTCCTTTTCACGCTTGTGAAAGGCGAGATCGGAAATTTGGACCGTGGGCAAATTGAGCTGAATGGATTGCCATTTCACGCCGGCATTAAATGAAACGTAAATGCCGGTTTCGGCGCCTGCAAAAAGAAGCCCGGGCCGGTTGGGATCCTCACGAACCACGCGGGTGTACGTGGCGGCGGGAATGCCTTCGTTGATCTGTTTCCAACTCTTTCCGTAATCGGTAGTTTTATAGAGGTAAGGGCGATTATCGTCCCATTTATACATAGTGGCGGCGACGTAAGCAGTGCCGGGGTCGTGGGGAGACGCCTCGATTGAGTTGATCTGGATCCATTCAGGCATGCTCTTGGGCGTAACATTCCGCCAATGCTGGCCACCGTCCTGAGTGATATAAACTAAGCCGTCATCGGAGCCCGTCCAGATCAAGCCCTTCTTTAAGGTGGATTCAGCGACCGTGAAGATGGTGCAGTAATATTCGACGCTGGTGTTGTCTTTTGTAATCGGTCCGCCGGAAGAGCCAAGCTTGGATTTGTCGTTGCGGGTGAGGTCGGGACTGATGGGTGTCCAGCTTTGGCCCTGGTCGCGGGAGGCGAAGAGCATGTTGCCTCCGGCGTAAAGCAGGGTGGGATCATGCGGGGAAAAGAGCAGGGGGAAGTTCCACTGGAAACGGTACTTCATCGCTTCGGCGCCCGCGCCCATAGGATTATCGGGCCAGACAGTCACGTTCCGGGTCTGTTGAGTGCGGCGGTCATACCGGGTGAGGAGTCCATCGTAAGAGCCGGCGAAGACTACGTCCGGATTCTTAGGATCGGGCGCAATCCAGCCGCTTTCACCGCCGCCCACAGGGCGCCAATCGCTTGCGTCGATGGAGCCGGTCAGCGTGCGGCTGGCGATCTCGATGGTAGTGTTGTCCTGCTGCGCGCCGTAGATGTTGTAGGGGAACTGGTTATCCAGAGCCACGCGGTAAAACTGTGCGGTGGGCTGGGCCAGGTTGGACCAGGAACGGCCGCCGTTGACTGAAACATTGGCCCCGCCGTCGTTGCCTTCGATCATGCGCTGCGGATCGGAGGGCGCGATCCACAAATCGTGATTATCCCCGTGAGGAGTGGGAACAGGCTGAAAGGTGCGGCCGCCATCGCCGGAGCGGAAAAAATTCACATTGACGGCGTAAAGAACGTCCGGATTCTTGGGGTCGGCGAAGATACGGTTGTAGTACCAGGCGCGCTGCCGAAGTTTGCGTTCTTCGTTCACCCTGGTCCATTCTTTGCCGCTGTTGTCGGAGCGAAACAGGCCGCCATCTTCGGCTTCGATCATGACCCAGACGCGCTCTGGGTTGGCTGGAGAAACGGTTACGCCGATGGTTCCAATCGTTCCTTTCGGAAGGCCGGGGGCGCGGGTGAGATCGGTCCAGGTGTCACCGCCGTCCGTGGATCGGAAAAGACCGCTTCCGGGACCGCCGGATTCCAGAGTCCACGGTTTGCGGTAAACCTCCCAGAAGCCTGCCCAGAGGATGTTGGGATTGGAGGGGTCCATCGCCAGATCGATCGCGCCGGCCTTAGGTCCCCGGGTGAACACGTGCTGCCAACTTTGGCCTCCGTCGCGTGTGCGATAGATGCCGCGTTCTTCATTCGGTCCCCACACATGGCCGAGCGCGGCGACATAGACGATATCGGGATTTTTCGGGTGGATGCGAACGCGGGCGATTTGGCGAGTGTCTGCCAGTCCGATGTGCTTCCAGGTGTGGCCGGCATCTGTGGATTTGTACATGCCGTCCCCATGGGTAACGTTACCGCGGATCGGCGCCTCCCCCATGCCCGCGTAAACGGTGTTGGGGTCCGACGCGGAAACGTCAATCGAGCCGACAGAGCCGGTTCCGAAAGGCTGGCCATCGGAGAGAGATTGCCAACTGGCGCCGCTATCGGTGGTCTTCCAGATTCCGCCGCCCGTCGCGCCGAAGTAATAGGTTCCCGGGAGAGAATCGGCGCCCGCAACTGTGGTGACGCGACCACCGCGGTAGGGACCGATCGATCGATACTTGACGGTCTTCAGGAGCGAGAGGTCTTGAGCTGCGATGAGGGCGGGGAGCAGGAGAAACAATAAGCGCATCACTAGTCATTGTAGGGTGATGCGCCAACTGACCCGTCAGACGCTCCGTCGAAGCTTCACTGCCGCGAGTAGGACTAAGCCTCCTGCAGCGAACAAGGCCAGCGTGGAAGGCTCTGGCGTGGGGGAGTCCAGCAATTTATAAGTGTCGCCGTTGTTCGAGTACAGCGTGATATTCCCCGTTTCCCGAACTACAACCGCGTTGCTGCTGTACGTCGCAGGACTTGGAAGATTGCCTTCATCCAGGCTAAACAGCGACGCCGTGAAGCCAATGCCGGTACCGCCGCCGGTATTCACGAAGTCATTATAGATTCGGAAAACATCGCTAACCGTACTTCCATCGAGCAGAATGACATCGCCAGAAATGGCTCCGCCCAGAGCGGAAATATCGATGTTCGTTTCTTCGTAGATTGTGCAGGTAAAAGTGGTGCCATTACAAAACGATAATTTCGCTGCCTGCGAGGGAATGCACAATAAACCGCATACCCAAATTACAGTCAAAACCGTGCTCTTCGACAATCCAATCAAGTAATGCCTCCGGAAGACCTGGGGGAATGTTAGTCGATCGCGATTCCCAGCACAAGGGCACACGGGTGGCCTTTCGTACGAAATACGAGCATCAAAAAGTGTTCTAATGCTAAGGCAACCTGAGGAGATAAGAATGATTTTACATTGCAACGGTGCTTTCAAGTTGAGCATTTTCGCTGGCCTGGCTTTACTGTCATTCATTGCAGTCGAGGGCCAGACGATCGATCTGCCCGACGGGACCCAAGGGACGGCGAAGTTCCTCAACAACTACGGCCATGGCCCTGCTCAACCCGCCGACTTTTCCCGCGCGGCATTATCCCCGCCC
>JALYXI010000326.1 GCA_030947245.1 Acidobacteriota bacterium | reverse complement strand
GAGCTGCGTTGCCCACCTCTCCGAGAACCGCCGCAGCGCCGCCGTGATTCAGGCCATCGTTGGGCAGGTTTCCCGTGAGATCATGGACAGTTCCATTCGTTTCATCGAGTGTCCACCACGCAGTCAGCCCATCGGGAGGCTGCGCGCATTTCAAGCACGAAAAGGTTGTAGGCGGGGCCGGAGTTTCGCCGGGATAAGGGTTTGGCGTCAGCGTCAGACCGGTAAAATCACTGTTGCTTACCTGCTGGTCGTACGGGGATTGTACGCAGATGTGGCAGTTATTGGAGTTTGAGCCACTGAAGACGGTACTGCCTTTACACATCGCCTGTTCCCCGGTCCCCCAGTTATTGAATGCGCAGCCGACGATTGCTCCGGACGAGTTTTTGATCTCAGACCCACCGTAACAAATCGATGCCGCGATGAGGTTTCCGCTTCCGAGTAGGAAACAGGCTAATGCTCCGGCCAGCAGCGGAGCGGTGTGGGACGCGATACTGGACAGCTGTTTACGATTCTGATTGATTCGGTTCATGTAAGTTCTCCTTGATTGATTTCTGATTGCGCCAGGCTTGATGCCCAAGCAGCTTCACCCTTTAATGCGCGGGTTTGGAAAATCCGGGGTCACTTACAACAGAAAAAAATTATGCGGATGGTTCTTGGCAAATCAGAGCGGCAGGCGCATCTTTTTGAGCAATGCGTAATAGCGCGGGTCTTGCCTGAGATTCTTCAGCAGCGGATCCCCTTTCAGTTGGGCGAGTTGTTGTTCCTTCTCCAATAACCCAAAGGCCCGATCCGCTTGCCCGCGAAAGGCGTACACCTGCGCCATCTGATAGCCGGCCGTGGGAAATTGCCGGATCAACTCAGCCAAATTCGCGTCCGATTCCTTCTTTTGCCCCAAGGCGTGGTACGTCAGTGCCAGCCCAAACAAGCGCAGGCCAGCCTGCTTTTCCTGCTCCATCGCGGCGAGAGCCTCGCGGGGACGGGACCGGGCAAGGTAGACCAAGCCCAAGAAGCAGTGTGCCACTTCCATTTCCGGGGAAAGCTCAAGCGCCTTCCGGAACGCAGCAGCCGCCTCGTCCTGCAGGCCGGCATAATACATCGCAATCCCGGCGTTATGGCAGTTTCCGGGGCTGAGCGGATCGATCCGCATGGCCCGGCGTCCGAGTGCGACGGCCAAGTCCAGGTGGCCCAGTATTCTGGCCAGAATGCCGGCGTGGCTAATGATGATTGCATTGCCCGGGTCGAGGGCCAGGGCCTTCTTATATGATTCGTCGGCGCCAGCCCAGTCAGCGTCATGGAATTGCCTGATCCATCCCACGGCAGCGTAACCGTCCGCCAGTTCCGGGCTCAGCGCGAGCGCCCGGTCCGCAGCAACCCGTGCCGCCCGGAAGGCATCCTCGGGAGGAAAGTACCCCGCGCCGGCCTGACCGCTGTGGGCCTCCGCCAGCCCGACCCATGCCCTGGCAAAATTGGGGTCGATCTGAACAGCCTGCTCGAAATAGCCGAGAGCCTTTTCGAGATTCGCCTTGCTGCGCCGCTCCAGAAAATAGCGCCCTTGCAAAAATGCGGTGTACGCATCGGCGTTTCCGCCGTTCGCGGAATGCGCCGCGGTTTTCGCCAGCAGTTTCAGTTTCAACGTCCCCGTAACGGCCCGCGCTATCTCTTCCTCGACGGCGAAGATGTCGTTCATATCCCGCTCATACGTTTCCGACCACAGGTGGAACCCATCAGCGGCATTGATCAATTGGACCGTGATCCGGGCCCGGTTGCCCTGCTTTCGCACGCTCCCTTCAAGAATCGTAGCCGCATTCAGCTTCTTTCCGATGACGCGAAAGTCCGCAGTCTTGCCCTTGAACTGGAAGGACGACGTCCTACCCACCACTCTTAGCCCCGGGGTATTTGAAAGCCCATTCAGCAACTCTTCCGCTAAGCCAGCCGAAAAGTACTCCTGGTTCTTGTCAGGGCTCATGTCCGCGAACGGAAGCACGGCGATCGACGAGTTGTCCGGTATGCCCCGGGAGTTCCTTCCGCCGCTCCCCAGCCAGACGACTCCCGTGACCGCCGTTACGGCTGCAAGGGTTGCACCGGCTACCCAAGCCGCCGTCACGCGCCGGCGCGCCCAGGCCCGCTTCGCTTCAGTTCCGGCCAGGGGAGCCGACCCGGAAAACAAAACCATCGCCGCTGCCGGATTTTGTTGATGCGAGAGCAACGCTTGGCGAAACTCGCGAGCAGTCTGCCATCGTTGGTCCGGGTCCTTCATTAAGGACCGGGCGACAATATCGGCCAGGGCGCAGGGAATGGCGTTGTTAATTTTGGTGATTCGTGGCGGATCAGTTTCTATCTGAGCTTTGAATGTTTCGTAGGCGGAACCGGACGTGACGGGCGGGAACGGCACGCAGCCGCTGAGCATTTCGTAAAAAGTAATACCCACGCTATACAAATCCGAGCGTGCATCCATCGGCAGACCGCGGATTTGTTCGGGTGACATGTATCCAGCGGTTCCAGGATGCAGTCCGGTTTGCGTCAATTGAGGGCCTACTCCTTTGGCAATCCCGAAGTCGGTGAGTTTCAGCTTTCCATGCTCGTCGATCAGCATGTTGGCTGGTTTTATGTCCCGATGGATAATTCCCTCGCCGGTGTTCCCGGTTTCATCTTCATACCGCAAGGTGTGCGCGTGCTCAAGAGCATCGAGGGCCTGAGCCGCCAAAGTTATGGCGTCCGCGGCAGGCAGCACGTGTTTTTCGTCGAGCAGGGATCGAAGGCTTAAACCGGGGGCGTACTCCATCACGAGAAAATGTTCTTCCGCGGTATCGAAAAACTCATAGACCCGGACGATGTGAGGGTGGTCGAGCTGCGATTGCAGGTGGGCTTCCCGCCTGAATCGAACCCGCAGTTCATTCCGGGCGCGTTCGGAGGAGGCGAGGGGCCGAATGCATTTCACGACTACGTCGCGGGGCAAGTTGATGTGTCTCGCGCGGTATACGATTCCCATTCCACCAGAGGCGAGTTCGCCGGTAATGACGTAGTTGCCGATCATGCGGCCGATCAGCGGATCGACGTGGCGCGATAGGACGGCCGCAGCCATCGCGCCCACTTCTACGGCGGGGCTGTCGAGAACCGAGCCGGTCTCTCCATCGAGAATCAACAGCGACTCCACTTCGCTCCGCAAGTCGCGATCGCCTTCGCAACTGGCTTGCAGGAATTTCTCACGCGCCGGCGCATCGCATTCCAGGGCATGATGAACGATTATCTTTACTTTCCGCCACCGCTCCGGAGTCATTTCGATTTCTTAGTGGCTAGTTCCCTGAGCAGCCAGACCCGGGCCAATCTCCATTCGCGCTTCACCGTACTAGCGGAGATATCCATCACTTCCGCCGTTTCGTCCACATTGAGTCCGGCAAAGAAGCGCAGCTCAACAATGCGCCCCTGCTGCGGATCCATTTCGCTCAAACGGCAGAGAACCCGATCGATTGCGACCACCTCCTCCATGCGGTCTTCCGCCACCAGGAGTTCCGCGTCGATGTCAAGTTTTCTTGCACCTTCGCCGCCACGTTTGCCCGCATGATGCTGGCGCGCGTAGTCCAGCAGCACTTGCCGCATTACCCGTGCCGCAATGCCGAAGAAGTGGGCACGGTTCTGCCAGTGCAGGTCCTGCTCTCCAGCGAGACGGACGTACGCCTCATGGACTACGGCCGTAGGCTGGAGCGTGTGCCCAGGCCGCTCCCGGCGCATCTGAGCCCCGGCGATCCGGCGCAGCTCGCCATAGATCAATGGAACCAGTTGATCCGCAGCATCACATTTGCCTTCGCGCAGAAGTCCAAGCAGCACCGTAACATCGCCACCCGCGTCCGGCATCGCTCTCCTTCTCCGGCAGTACAGCCCGCTTAGCGCACTGATGCCGGCGGGGGTCCGCAGCCTGTTACCAATTGCAAACGGGTAACACAGTGGATTCTATCGCAAGAGTGAATTGGCTTTTAACCTTTGATACACAAATTGGCGAAAAACGAATCCATCTATTCTTGAGAGCAGAGATACCTTTCCCCGGATTTTCTGGCGAATGAGCCGGTTTATGCTCCGGGAAGAGGTTGTGATCTTCGGAACGCCGGCTAATTGGCGTAGTTGACGATCTTCGCAAAGCTTTCCGGGTCCAAACTGGCGCCGCCCACCAAGGCGCCATCGATATCCTCCGCGTTCATTAAGAAAGCGCAGTTGTCCGGTTTCACGCTGCCGCCGTATAGGATTCGCAAGTTGCTTGCGGCAGTGTCGCCGAAACGCCGGGCCGCTTCGCGCCGGATGATGGCGTGAGCTTTGGAGGCGATCGCGGGCGTTGCCGTCTTGCCGGTCCCAATGGCCCAGACAGGCTCATAAGCGATCAAAATCCTGTCAAACTGGTCCGAATCCAGGCCGCCGATCCCGCCAACGAATTGCTCGATCAGAACCCCTTCCGTCATCCCGCTCTCGCGCTCATCCAGCTTTTCACCGACGCACACAATTGGCGTTAGAGCGTTGTCCAGCGCCGCAATCGTTTTGCGAAGGACGTCCTCTTCCGTCTCGTTGAAATACTGGCGCCGTTCACTGTGCCCCACGATCACATACGTACAGCCAATCGATTGCAGCATGTGGCCGGAGACTTCGCCCGTGACCGCGCCTTCCTTGCCCCAGTACAAATTTTGCGCGCCCACTGCGATGCGGGTACCACGCGCCTCCCGCAAAGCGGCATGCAGATTCGGAAATGGCGGGCAGATCACGATCTCACAATGCCCGGCATTGCCCACAAGAGGCTTGAATGCTTCGAAGAATACACGCGTTTCCACGGGCGTTTTGTACATCTTCCAATTGCCCGCCATCACTTTCTTTCTCATAAAATTTGCGGTAAAAAACTAGTCCCGTTCGAAACGCTGGTAGCGAAGTTTTCGGCGACGGTCTGGCCGATGTCGGAAAGCGTGCTGCGGGTTCCCAAATCCTGCCCGTTCTGTTTCGCCGGGTTGAAGGCCAGCAAGGGAACATACTCGCGGCTGTGATCGGTGGAGACGGTAGTAGGGTCGCAGCCATGGTCCGCAGTCAGGATCAGCAGATCGTCTGGAGAGAGCCGCGGAAGGAAGGTCCCGAGCCACCTGTCAAACTCTTCCAGCGCGCCGGCATAGCCCTCCACATCGTTGCGATGTCCATACTGCTGGTCAAAATCGACCAGATTGGTAAAAATCAAGCCGCGCTCGAATTCCGTCAGCGCCTCGGCAGTTTGTGTCATCCCGTCGGCGTTGTTTTTCGTTTTCGCATGGTCGCGAATGCCGCGGCCCAGAAAGACGTCAAAGATTTTGCCCACGCTGAAGATTTCCACTTTCGCATCTTCCAGGCGATCCAGCAGCATCCCCTTGGGCGGTGGCACGGCGTAGTCATGGCGATTCGCGGTGCGTGCAAAAGCGCCGGGGCTTCCGGTGAAAGGCCGCGCGATTACGCGTCCCACTTCAAACGGTCCGCGCAGAATGGCTCGCGCAGTCTCGCAAATCTTGTACAATTCCCAAACCGGAATCACATCTTCGTGCGCAGCGACTTGAAACACGCTGTCCGCAGAGGTGTACACAATCGGGCTGCCCGTTTTCATGTGTTCTTCGCCCAGTGCGTTGAGAATCTCAGTCCCCGACGCCGCGCAATTGCCAATGGCCGTGCGAGCAATGCGGTCCTCAAATGGCCGCATCACTTCCGGTGGAAAACCGCCTGGAAACAGAGGAAACGGCTTCTCCAGATGGATGCCGGCCATCTCCCAATGTCCCGTAGTGGTATCTTTGCCGGGCGAAGCAAGCGAGCACCGGCCGTAACTGGCAATAGGATCCGCAGCAGGAGGCGTACTCGCGAGCGCCTTCAGGTTGCCCAGTCCCAGGCTGGCGAGAACGGGTAGATGGAGCGGACGCTGACGATCGATGTTTCCCAGGGTGTCACTTGCGGGGTCATCATGGAAGCATTCAGCCGCATCGGGCATGGCGCCGATGCCAACGCTATCAAGAACAATCCAGACCACGCGCGTGAACACAATTCCGAATGTAGCAGGAGAACGCGCGCTATTTCGGCTTCTGCATTTTCACCTTGCCGCATTGCGGGCACCTCCATTTTCGCTGCTTGTGATAGACGTGGCCTTTCAGCTCGGTCATCGGAATACGGCACTTTGTGCAGGTCACACCAAAGTAGTGTACGCGGGATATTCTCAGTGGTAATTTTGCGTAAAGGCGATCCCGGGCGCGCACAATTTCCTCTTGGCGGCGAAACATCATAACGTAGAAGAATGCGGGTTTTCTTATTGGCGTTGACAATGGCATCCACTTTGGGCGCGCAAAGTTTCTCTGAACAGGCCGATAAATACTTCGACGAAGTCTACTTCAAGTTCCGCCCCAGTGACGGCACACAGGCCGGCTTTCACCAGTACGACCGGGTGCTGGAAGACTACTCAAAAACGGCCGTCAACAACCGTATTGCTGCGCTTCGCCAGTCCGAAAAGACCTTTTCAGGACTTGCCCCCAAATCCCCGGAAGAGCAGGCAAATCGCGATCTGGTTCTGAACGACATTCGCGCGACCTTGCTGGACCTGGAACAAGTTCGCGGATGGGAAAAGAATCCCGACCGGTACTCGAGCGGCGTCAGCAGCAGCGTTTTCACACTCATCAGCCGTAACTTCGCGTCACCTGAGGAACGGCTGAAAAGCGTCATTGCCCGCGAAGGGCAAATGCCGGCCGTATTCGAAGCAGCCCGCGAGAACCTGGTGAACCCGCCCCGCATCTACACCGAGATCGCGATTGAACAGTTGCCCGGCATCGTCGGCTTTTTCCAGAACGACGTTCCGCTCGCCTTTAACAAGGTCACCGATCAGGCGCTGCTGGGCGAATTTAAGCGGACCAACCAGGTGGTCATCGATTCTCTCAAGCAATATGAGACCTTTCTGAAAACTGAACTCCTGCCCAGATCGAAGGGCGACTTCCGCCTGGGCGCGGAGACCTACAGCAAGAAGCTGCTTTATGACGAGATGGTGGATACGCCACTCGACAAGCTGCTCGAGATCGGCTACCAGAACCTTCGGGACAATCAGCGCGCATTCAAAGAAACGGCCGCGAAGATCGATCCCAAGCGCAGCGCCGAACAGGTCTTCGAGGAAACCACGAAAGACCATCCCGCACCCGGCAAGCTGCTCCAGACGTTCCGGGACGTCCTCGGTGGCCTGGTCGATTTCATTCAGGCGCACCACATTATCACCATCCCTTCCCCGGTAAAACCTATTCTGGAAGAAACGCCTCCCTTCATGCGCGCGCTTACGTTTGCGTCGATGGACACGCCGGGTCCGTATGAGAAGGTCGCCAAGGAAGCGTTCTTCAACGTCACTCTGCCGGAGAAAAGCTGGACTCCGAAGCAGACTGAAGAACACATGGAAGGCTTTAACCGCGGCACCATCATCAGCACCGCCGTGCATGAAGCTTACCCCGGCCACTATGTTCAATTCCTTTGGGTGCAGAACGTTCCATCGAAGGTCCGCAAACTTCTGGGCGCAAGCTCAAATGCGGAAGGATGGGCTCACTATTCGGAACAGATGATGCTGGACGAAGGTTATGGCGGGGGCGATCTGAAGCTTCGCCTGGGTCAACTGCAGGATGCCTTGCTCCGCAATGCCCGGTTTATTGCAGGGATCCAGATGCATACCGGCAAGATGACTTACCAGCAAAGCATCGATCTCTTCGTGAAGGAAGGCTACACTTCCCGCGCCAATGGAGAACGCGAAACCAAACGGGGCACGTCCGACCCCACGTATCTGTATTACACGCTCGGGAAGCTTGAAATCCTGAAGCTACGCGAGGATTACAAAAAGATGAAGGGCAACGCTTTCACGTTGGAAGAGTTCCACAACCGGTTCATGAAAGAGGGTTTCCCGCCGATTAAGATCGTACGGCGGGCTCTCCTGGGGAATGATTCGCCAGTGCTCTAGTTTTCCAGTAGCTCTTCCAACCGCCGCACGCGCTCGCGTAAATCCGCTACTTCGCTTTCCAGCGCCCCGAACCTGTCGGAAGCTAAGCTCGCAACATCTTCCACCTGCTGTGAATCTGCTTGCACAACCCCGCTAAGCAGGTGCGCATACCGGCTCTCCTTCTGCCCCGGCGAACGCGGCAGACGGATTGCCAGCTCCGCTTCGCTCAAGTGTTCCAACACGATCTCCACTTGCGTCAGATCCTCGAAGTGAAACATCCGGTCGGAGCGATCGCGCAGCTCGCCGAGCGTCTGCGACCCGCGCAACATGAGGGTACACAGCAAAGCCAGTTCCCGGCGGCCCAGATTCAACGTTTCTGACATGCGCTGGGCATATTTCTGAGCCCGGCCGCCCGAAATGATAGTGCTCGCAAACCGCTTCTGGCGCAGCAGTTCCAAAGCCTGGCTTACTGTCTGATCATCGTACGCCACCACCGGATAGCGGTTCGACTTCTGATTGCACGCATTCACCAGCGCATTCAGGGTCATCGGGTAATATTCCGGTGTCGTGCTCTCTTTTTCGAGCAGCGAACCCAGGACTCTGACTTCAATTGGATCGAGAAGAGAGGGGAGCATCTATAGATCCCAAGATCATTAGAACTCCCGCCATTGTATTACCTTCACAGACACGGCAATGAGAACTGCAGCAAGCAAGACGTAGACGGTAACACTTGTCCAGGGTATCGACCCTGTAAGTAGCGCTGTATCCCTATCGAAGTATGCCGCGCCGGTGATAAACCCCCAAGGGCTATAAGCACGAAGGGAAGCATCATTGAATGCGACCGCGATCGCCATCACGATTCCGTAGCTCACAATGGGAGCCGTGTATTCCCCCTCAACAAGCGAGGAGACAAGAAGCGCGATGGCGAAGAACAGGAGCCCACCCGAAGCCAGCAGGACGATATGGAAAAACGCCTGCGAGACGGAATGCGTCTTTCCTGTAACGGCGCCGACTAAAAACATGGCACTCCAGGGGACAATCACCAACAACATGGCCTGTATCAGGCCGGTCGAAACGCGAATGGCCATCAAGCGCGCCCTGCTGACCGGGAGCGCCAAGGTGAAAGACGAGGCTCCGACGGCTTTCTCTCGCAATAGGCCGCCCATCATCAAGAGAGTGACAGCCAGAATCCACAATGTGGCAAGCAGGGCATGGCCGCTGTGAAGGACGCCGTAGTACCACCCGGTTCCTGTATAGGGCAGCGCTTGCTGGTTGCCATGGAAAACAAAACGCGAGCAGAGCGCCAGGATCCCAAAAAGAGAAATCAGGAACCGTGCCCGGGTTTCCAGCCACGCTTTGTACCAAAGCATCTAATTCTCCTTCGCCGCCTGGAGGAAAATATCTCTCAGCCCGACTGGCGCGACTTCGATAGAGCTGGCGTGGAAGTCGCGGGCCCGTTCAACAATCGCGTCTGCATTTCTGCTGGCAAAGACCGCCATCTGGCGCCCCTTAGTCTGGACGCTTTCGACCCCATCGAGCTGAAACTCACGCTCGGCAGGTAAAGAAGCAAAAACCAGATTGATCTGCCGGTAAGAGTCACGCAGCTCATCAAGAGAAGCATCGACCGCGAGCCGCCCTCTATCGAGTATGCAAACGTGATCCGCAATGCGCTCGACTTCCGAGATCTGATGCGTGGAGAAGAAAACGGCGGCGCCTTCGCTGCATTGCGTTACCAAGCTCTCCAGGAGCTGCTCGACGCCATGGGGATCGAGACCTTCGCTTGGCTCATCGAGGATCAACAGCGCCGGGCGCCGTGAAAAAGCCAGCAGAAGGGCAAGCTTCGTCCGCATTCCCTTGGAAAGAGATTTGATCCTCCGCTCTGGAGGCAGGCCGTATTTTTTCAGAAGCACTTTCGCCTGTTCCGCTCGCCAGTCCGGGTAAAACGAGCTGGTGAACCGGATCATCTGTTCCACTGTCATGTAGTTGTAGAGCCGCTTGTCTTCGTTCACGTACGCTACCTGTTGGCGGAGGTGCAAGCTCTCCCTAGGGTCGTCGATCCTCTTACCCATGACCATTCCCTCGCCGTCTGTGGGCCTGATCATGCCAAGCAGCATCTTGATGGTGGTACTCTTGCCCGCGCCGTTTGAGCCAAGGAAGCCTGTAATTCGATTCGCGCTGATCGATAGGTTCAGGCCGCGAACGGCCTCAACGCTTCCATAGGACTTTTTCAGTTGATGTGTTTGGATTACGGGAGTACCGGTCATCTCTTCCTCGTGACTTCTTGTGGGTTCAGCAGCTCAGCTTCGAACACGCGCCGGATTTCGTCATCCTGGAGCCCTTCGTCCCGCAGCTCGTCGATCAAACTTCCGGCCCGCTTACGGGCTTCGTATACATGGTCCGAATAAGATCGCCTGCGGCCCTTGATACGGACAAAGGCTCCGGAACCCTGGCGCAAGTCCAGCAATCCTTCGTGCTCGAGCTCTGAATAGGCCTTGGCGACCGTATTGGGGCTAACGAGAAGCTGCTCAGCCAAGGTGCGAATCCCGGGCAATTGATCTCCGTCTTGCAATGCTCCGCTTTCCGCGGCGTGCCGGATCTGCTGCATCAATTGCAGGTAAACCGGCTGGCCGGTGGTGGGAGTCAACTTAAAAAACATGAGCCGATGGATGTATCACTGTAACAGTACAGCTA
>JALYXI010000318.1 GCA_030947245.1 Acidobacteriota bacterium | reverse complement strand
TTGCCGTCAGCGTTGGTCCCCTTGCTCGTGGTAGTCAATGTCTTGCCGTGGTTCGAGATCACGGACCGCCCTGTTGCGCTGTACTTCGTGCCCGTTTTCTTCGTTTTGACACTGAGAGTGTTCTCGTCTATTCGGTCAATAGCAATGGTGTCATATGGGAGACCGGTCGCGGGGCAATCTTTTCCGTCATATTTTGCGGTGTAACCGCCATTGATCGCGGTACCGTCGGCACCCTCTCCGGTGGTGCTGACTTTCACTCCATCGTCCGATGCTTCCCGAACGGAGGTCAGGCTCTTTACAGGGGCGGAGGGACTGAACTTCGACTTTTCCATATTCAGTTTCCACGTCCCCAGGGAACTGTCGGCGGCCAACGCCCCGGTGGCGATGATGGCCAGGCCGATTATGAGCTTTGTTGAAATGTTTCGCATCTTTTCTCCTTGCTACAAGGCATTACATTTGCAACGGCTGGATTGTATCACGAGAGCAATGCGAAACAACGTGATTTTTTGATTTTCTGTCACATAATGGATGTTGCGCCAAATTCACTTGCTTGGGGCCGCCACAATCTTCGTCTGCGGTGGCGTTTGGAGCGCCGTCTCGCAAGAGGTTCGTCCAGGAGTGTCAGCCGCGAAAACACCGGACGTGTTGCCGCTTCCCACAGACGGGTATGAAGCTTTCCTCGTTGGTGAGCTGCATGGTTTGGAAGAGAATGAGTTGTTTCAAGTACAATACCTGACCCGGCTCCACCGCGCAGCGGGCCTGCGCGATGTCGCAATCGAGGAAGATGCTGTTTATGAGAGCGATGCTCAAGCTTTCGTGGATGGCCGATCCAACGTGCTTCCGCCGTCGCTCTGCCTTCGTGCGGGTCTTCTTGAGGCAATTCGCCGCCTTAACGTTGGACTTGATAGCGGTAAAGCGATTCGGGTTCATCTGACCGACATCGATTCGCCCGCGATTGCGATTTTACAGCACCTTTTGATCATTAAGAATCGACTGGAGGCGAATCAAGTCAGCCTCCCAAACGAAGCCGTGATTAAACAACACGGGCTTAGGACCGTGGGCCAGCTGAAAAGGCTGACCAAGGATTCAGCCACCTTATCCGAGTTGCGCACAATCGAGCTATCCGTTCTGGCGTACCGGCAAGGTCTGGAGATCGATACCGGCCCTTCGAAGGGCAGCCCTTATCTCGATAGTCGTGAGCAGGCCGTGGCAAGTAATATCGTGGACTTGATCCGCGCGCGCGGGATCTCGTCCCTCTTAGTCATTTACGGCTCCGACCATGTATCGAGAACTCTTAGAAAAGACGGTGGCCCGAATAGGGATCGGCCTTTTATCCCCATGGCTCGTCGGTTGGAGCAATCCGGCATCAAGGCTTATTCGCTCGTGACATTGCCCCTGGCAGGCCGGTCCTATTGGCGCGGGTCCGGAAGCGAGCTTCCCTGGACAGCGACGGACGGGCAACTCGCTTCCGGAGAATCTTTTGACCGTATCCTCTCGGCTCTGCCAGACGCGCAATTCCTCTATATCGATACAAAGAGCCAAAGGGCGCGCCTTCCTACCCAGGACTTCTCTAAAATGACCGCCGACGCATTTCTCCTCTTTCGCTCTGGCTCGCCAATGCAGAATCACTGTGAAACGCATTAGCGTTCATCGCTTAGCGAGTACGGATGCGAACGGCGTTTTGGCTCCGGCCTACGCCTTGCCGTCCCCAAAGCGTGAACGATAGACTGAAGACGCTGGCATTACGGAGGATGGTTCTGAGTCTGGAGATGCAGGAAAGAGAACGGGAAGGAATCGTGCTCCTCGATTGCCGGGGACGGCTGACCGCCGGCTCTGAAACCGAAGCGTTCCGCGAAAGAACCCGCGCCCTTGCCGAAAGTGGAAAGCTCAACTTCATTCTGAACCTGGAGGAGATCGACGTGATCGATTCCACGGGTCTGGGTGAGATGGTGGCGCTGTATACGTTTTTGCAAGAGAAGAACGGGCAAGTGAAGCTTCTCAATCTCGACAAGCGCCATATCGAACTCTTGGTCATCACCAAGTTAACGACCGTATTCGAACTCTACGATGACGAGCAGGATGCGGTGAACAGCTTCTTCCCCGACAGGCAGGTACGCACGTTCGATCTGCTTTCCTTCGTCCACGAGATGAAGGAGCAACCCTGATGCTGCAGGCCGGAGCGGCGGCCCCCGAGGTCCGTCTTGAATCGCTGGGCGGTCTATCCTTCCGGTTGGCGGAAGAGGTTCGCAAGGGACCTGTGGTTCTGGCCTTTTTCAAAATTAGCTGTCCGACCTGCCAGTTCACTCTTCCGTTCCTGGAGCGTCTCCATCAGGGCCAGTCCCCGGCAACGCCTCGCATCTTCGGCGTTTCTCAAGATACGGCGGCAGCCACGGTCGAGTTCAACCGGCATTTCGGGATTCGCTTTCCCGTTCTACTCGATCCCGCTGCCCAGCAGTATCCGGCCAGCAATGCGTACGCGATCACGAGTGTCCCCTCCCTGTTCCTGATCGGTCCATCGAGGCGCATCGAGTGGGAACTGAGCGGGTTTCACAAGGAGGAACTGGAGCTTCTGGGAACGCGCTTCGGACAGTCGCCGTTTACGCCGGGCGAACGGGTACCCGCCATGCGCCCCGGTTGAGGATCGAAGAACTAATCTCCCGGTCGGGAGCCTCTTAAGCCAGCCGGAAATAGTCCACATGTGCGCCTCTACCGCGTGAACGTCACCGGCCACCAACGGCATTCTGCTGTTCAACTAACTCCGAACACAGAGCGGTATACCAGGATGCCTGAATCGTACCGGTAATTCCAGTATCCAGTAACGTCGTGATCCGATCGTTACGGGCATTTGTTCCACAACAATCCGGGCCACGCCAACTACGCCTAAGTAAGAGCAGGTGACGCCCGCAACAGAATTTCCGGCACAGAAGGGCTGGAAGGTATAAGAACCGGTGTCCGCGGAAGTGTAGATGTAATTCGATTCATCACCGCTCACAAGAGTTATCTTGACAACGTTGGCCGGTGAACCACCTGTCCATCGGACCGCAAGCGGACTTCCGGATGGGATATGCGCCGGGGCGGAAACCTGGATCGGATTATCGAGCGTTACACTCACCTGGAAAGCTCCGATTGTGGAACTGCCGCCGGCGGAAACGATGTAGTTGCCCGCCCCCAGGAAACCGGGAGCGGCGCTTTGGGCGTACGCGCCGGAGCTTGCAGCGGGCCCCGGAATCGAAACGGATGCACCGTTGGGTCCCGTTACCGTCAATGACCCGGCCGAAAGCTGACTATAACCGGTTACAGGACAGGACCGGCTCGGGCTCAACAATGCAACAGACGCGTTCGAGAACGATGGCGGCGTTTAACTCTCGACAGGAGGGCGAAGCAGCCCCGGACCGGAGGGAAAGGAGGCGGTGACAACATCCCTGTATTTTTGAAGATTGTCTTCGTCAGCCGAATCGCGCCGTAGGATTGTGTAGCCGGGTCGACGCACTGCCCCCGCGATGAGCGGATGCTCAGAGACACCGTCTGGCTCACCGCGAACGAGCCTGCGATAACGATGGGTACGGCGCAACCTTCGCGCGTGTTCAGGGGGATTTTCAGATTTGCCTGATTGATGCCGACCAGGTTTGGAGTCAGGCCAAAGTACTGCAAGGGTAGAAGCGCGTTGCCATTGATCGCGAAGGCTCCTGGGGCGTTGAGCGCTTGTGAAGTCGATACAGGCGACCCGTCCGAAGGGGGGAAGAACATAGCCCGAGTCCGGTGCCGAAGTTGGCGGGGTGAGTTCAGCGACACGCTTCCGTTCGGCGCCATGTTGAGGGCGGCTGCCTGCCCGCAACCGCTTCCGTCAGTAGTAATGATTCCAGGCCCCTCCAGGTAAACCGGAACGCCTACCGCATCACTGGCGCCCACTCTCGTGGTCACAACGACATTGGCCGGAACGGGAAACCCCAAAAACGCGGGTGTGGACGAGGGTACTTGCGCATTGATCTGGGTGGCGGAAGCATAAAACAACGGGGCGGCAACCCCATTTATCATCACGGAAGCGCCCCCCAGACTAGTCGGAAGAGGCGTTCCCGGAGCGCTCGCGGCAGCTTCGGCAAGGCTGTTTCCAAAGATGGTGATCACCGAACCCGGAGGGATGGGCGTCGTGAAAGATGCTGCGTTCACTATACCGCCTTGGGCGATGACGGGCGTCTGAGCGCAAAGGATCGCGGCGGTCGCGGCGATTACGACTGGGATGAAAAAGGACTCGCGCACAACGTTTGTTTCACTCACAGCATGCAGTGGAATCGGGGCGGCATGCTTCGGCTCTGTCTGTAAGACTCTCACATGGGCATGTTGTAGAAGATCGCTATGCGCCCGGGTTGAGGATCGAAGAACGAATCTCCGGGTCGGGAGCCTCCTCCAAGTAAACTGAGATCAGATGGCAAACAAGTTCGAAGAGGCTTTCGGCACAGCGGCGGCGATTGCCAAGGGCATGGGCGTTACCTTCCGGGAAATGATGTCCCCCACGGTCACGGAGAACTATCCCGATGAACCGCCCAAACTCGAAGAGCGGTATCGCGGCGTTCACGTTCTGCAGAGGGATGAGAACGGTCTGGAGAAGTGTGTCGCCTGCTTTCTATGCGCGGCGGCTTGCCCGGCGAACTGCATTTATATCGAAGCCGCGGAAAACACCGGCGCTCAGCGGATTTCGGGCGGCGAGCGCTATGCCAAGGTGTACAACATCGATTACAACCGGTGCATTTTCTGCGGATACTGCGTGGAAGCCTGCCCCACCGACGCCATCACGCATGGCCACGGGTTCGAAGTGGCGAGCTATAACACCTCTACCTTGGTGAAGCGCAAAGAGGACATGCTGTGCCCCCTGCCGGAAGGGGGACTCAAGGCGCCCACCCTGCCGGAACCGGCCGGTTCCGCGCATTAGTTCCAGCTTCTGCGCGACCGATTTGCACTTCGCGCATCCTAAGTGATCTCAGTGCTAGCC
>JALYXI010000271.1 GCA_030947245.1 Acidobacteriota bacterium | reverse complement strand
TGAAGGCCCTTTATTTCCAGGAAGGACAGGATGTCCGCAAGGGCGAAATTCTGTTCGAAATCGATCCCGAACCGCTGCAGGCGCAGGTCGCCGAACTGGAAGCCAACATTTCGCGCGACCTGGCCTTGGCAAAGCAGGCACGGGCGACCGTTTTGAAAGATGAGGCGCAGTTGAAGACGGCGCGGTCCCAGGCGGAACGCTCCGGGCAGCTTTCGCGCGAAGGGATTATCTCGAAAGAACAAACGGAGACCACCGTCACCACAGCCGATACCGCCGCTGGTTTACTTGCGGCGGATCAGGCGGCAGTGGAATCCGCTGACGCCGCGGCGAAAGCCGACCGCGCCCGGTTGGCGCAGACGCGCTTACAGCTCAGTTATACGAAGATTCCGGCTCCCATTAGCGGGCGCGCGGGCGCGGTGCTGGTGCGTCCCGGAAATCTGGTGAAAGAAAACGACGCAAGCCTGGTGACTCTTCTGCAGGTTACGCCGGTCTTCGTTACGTTTTCCGTTCCGGAGCAATTTCTAGCCGAGGTACGCCGCGACCAGGCGGGACGGGCGCTCGACGTTGTAGCCAAGTCGGCCTCCGGGGCCAGCGCCTCCGGCGTGCTCCGGTTCATCGACAATTCGGTGGATGCGGCGTCAGGAACCATCAAGCTGAAAGCTGAGTTTCGGAATGAGAACAGGCAACTGTGGCCCGGTTCTTTTGCTACGGTCCGCGCGAAGCTGAAGGATGAGCCCGGGCGCGTGGTGGTGCTTGCGAAAACGGTGCAGACCGGGCCAGCGGGCAAGTATGTTTGGGTGCTGGGCAGCGGCGATAAAGTCTCGATGAGGCCTGTAGGCGTTGCGCGGGCGTATGTAGCGGCAGATGGCTTGGAATATTCGGTAATCGCGAGCGGCTTAGCCAGCGGGGAGCGCGTCATCTCCGAAGGCCAGATGCGCTTGGGCCCTGGCGCGGCAGTCAGGATATTGAGTTGAAATGACTTCGTTTTTCATCCGGCGGGCGGTTACCACTACACTGCTCTCCGTAGCAATTCTGGTGTTCGGGCTGATCAGCTTTTTCACTCTGCCCGTTAGCGACCTGCCTTCCGTGGAGTATCCGACCATTCAGGTAGCCGCTTCCCTGCCCGGAGCCAATCCGGACACTATGGCTTCCAGCGTTGCCACGCCTCTTGAGCGCGAGTTTTCAACGGTCGCCGGGATCGAGAACATGTCGTCGTCCAGTTCCCTCGGGACCACGAACATCACCCTGCAATTCGATCTGAGCCGGAATATCGACGCGGCGGCTCAGGATGTGCAGGCGGCGATTTCGCGGGCTTCGGGCAGCCTTCCGGCGAATATGCCGGCGCCTCCTTCGTACTCGAAAGTGAATCCGGCCGAGCAGCCCATCATGTACATGAGCATCAACAGCGCCACCATGCCCATGTCGCAGTTGGATGAATATGCGGAAACGCTGATTGCGCGGCGCATTTCGATGGTCAGCGGCGTGGCGCGTGTTCAGGTCTTCGGCGCCAAAAAGTATGCCGTGCGGGTGCAGATGGATGCGGAGAAGCTTGCATCCCGGCAGGTAGGCCTGGAAGAGGTGCGGGATGCGCTGGGGAAAGGCAATCTGAACCTTCCGGCTGGATCGCTTTATGGAATTAACAAAGCGTTTACGGTTCAGTCAAATAGCCAGCTAAATACAGCGGCGCAATTCGGGCCGTTGATCGTCACTTATAAAAACGGGAATCCGGTACGGCTGCAGGACTTAGGAAACGTTCTGGATTCAGTGACGCAAGATAAATCGATTTTCTGGTTCAATGACACGCCGTCCATGGTTCTTGCGGTAAACAAGCAGCCGGGCACGAACACGGTGGCCGTTGTGGAAGCTGTGAAAGCGCTGGTACCGGTGTTGAAACAGGGAATTCCGGCGGGCATTCGTCTCGCGGTGGATTTTGACGCCTCGCGCAACATCCGGGATTCGATTGCGGACGTGAAGACCACGCTTCTGGTGACGATCGGGCTAGTGGTGCTGGTGATATTTTGCTTCCTCCGAAACTTCTCGGCAACGCTGATCCCAAGTCTGGCTGTGCCGCTCTCGCTGCTGGGGACCTTTTCCGCGATGAAGCTACTCGGGTTCACCATCGACACTCTTTCCATGATGGCGATGACGCTCTCTGTCGGCTTCGTGGTGGATGACGCTATTGTCATGCTCGAAAACATTGTGCGGCACATGGAAATGGGCAAGCCGCGAATGCAGGCGGCTCTCGAAGGCGCGCGTGAGGTGGGCTTCACGATTGTGTCCATGACCGTGTCGCTGGTGGCTGTATTTATTCCCGTACTATTTCTTGAAGGAATCATCGGGCGGCTGCTTCGGGAATTTTCTATCACAATCGCCGTCGCGGTGCTGATCAGCGGAGTGATCTCACTGACACTGACACCGATGTTGTGCAGCCGCTTCCTGAGTGAAGGCGGCCATGCTTCGCGTGGACGATTCTTCCGGATTTCGGAAAGATTCTTCGATGGCATGACAGAGATGTACCGGCGGACGCTCGATTGGGCGCTGGGGCGCCGGCCCCTGGTGCTAGTTTCCAGCATCGCCCTGACCGCGCTTGCGGGGTATTTGTTCGTCGCGATGCCGAAAGGCTTTCTTCCCACCGTGGACGTCGGGTTTATGTTCGGCGGAACGGAGGCCAGCGAGGACACCTCCTACAACACGATGGTGAAACTGCAGCGCGAAGTGGGGGAAGTGGTGGGGCGCAATCCGTGGGTCAACTTTTACGTGAGCGGAACCGGCGGTTTCGGCGATCAGAACTCCGGCTTTTTGTTCATCGATTTGAAGCGAAACCGGAAAAGACCGTCCGCGGACCAGATCATCGGAAGCCTGCAGAAACAGTTCGCGAGCATACCCGGATTGAGCGTGTTCCTGCGGGTGCCACCGCTGATTACGCTGGGCCAGGGAGAGGGCCGGAGCCAGTATTCGGTGGCGCTGCAGGACGCGGAAACTTCCACCCTCTATGAGTGGGCGCCCAAGCTTGAGGCGAAACTGCGCTCACTTCCCGTGCTCACGGATGTGTATAGCGATCTCCGGCTGGCAAGCCCTCGCCTGAACGTCGATATCGACCGGGACCGTGCGCTGGCACTGGGCATTACCCCCGAAGCGGTGGCAAACACGCTGTACAGCGCTTACGGCAGCCGCCGCGTTTCGACCATTCAATCGTCTTCGAACGAGTACGACGTTATTCTGGAGGTGCTGCCTGAACAGCAGCGGAATCCCGATGCCTTGAGCAAGCTGTATCTTCGATCCACCACCGGCAAGCTGGTGCCGCTTTCGGTTGTCACAAAAGTGACCCAGGGAGTGGCGCCCTTGAGTGTGAACCACATCGGACAGTTGCCCGCCGTGAACTTTCAGTTCAACCTGAAACCCGGTGTGGCGATCAACCAAGCTACAAAAATGATCGATGAAGCGGCGCGGCAGATCGGCCTGCCGGATACCACTTCCTTCACGTACCAGGGAACGGCGCAAGCCTTTCAAAACTCGCTACGCGGCTTGGCGATGCTGCTGATTATTGCGGTGGTGGTCATCTATCTGGTGCTGGGCGTTCTGTATGAAAGTTTCATTCACCCCATCACGATCTTGAGCGGACTCCCGGCTGCGGGAATCGGTGCATTGCTGACGCTGCTGATGTTCGGGCAGACGCTCAATCTGTATTCTTTCGTCGGGATTATTCTGCTGATTGGGATCGTGAAGAAGAATGCCATCATGATGATTGATTTCGCGATTGCCGCGCAGCGGAACGAAGGCAAGACGCCACGCGAGGCGATCTACGAAGGCTGCCTGCAGCGTTTCCGCCCGATTATGATGACGACGATGGCGGCGCTGCTGGGCACTCTTCCGATTGCCCTGGGAGTGGGCGCAGGTTCCGAAGCGCGCCGGCCTCTCGGCATGGCTGTGGTCGGCGGGTTGATCTTGTCCCAGATCCTGACGCTGTACATAACGCCGGTGATTTACCTGTATCTGGAGCGGGGGTTCAAGCCTACAAAAACTGCACGCCTTGCGCGAGAGGAAGTTCTGACGACCAGTTGATTGTGTTGGTTTGCCGGCGCATATAAGCCTTCCAGGAATCGCTGCCGGATTCGCGGCCGCCCCCGGTGTCCTTCTCGCCCCCGAAGGCCCCGCCGATTTCCGCGCCGCTGGTTCCAATGTTTACGTTGGCTATGCCGCAATCGCTGCCACGGTGGCTGAGGAACGTTTCCGCTGAGACCACGCTAGTGGTGAAGATGGAGGAAGACAATCCCTGCGGTACGTCATTGTGCCATCCGATCGCGGTTTCAAGCGTCTCGAATTCAATGGCATGCAGAATGGGCGCGAAGACTTCGGTTTTCAGCATCGCCATGGCGGGGTGAGAACGGACGATGGTTGGCTCGACGAAATTGCCGTCGTGCCGGGCGCCTCCGGTGAGCACTTCGCCGCCCTGCTGACGAATGTCCGACAGCGCCTGCATCATGCGTTCCACCGCTCGCGCATTCACAAGCGGCCCCATCAGCGTGCCGGGATCGAGTGGATCCCCGGCTTTGATTCCGCGATATGTGGAGATCAGGCGCTCCAGCACCATAGGGGCTATCCCGCGCTGCAGGAAGAGACGGCGGGTGCTGGTGCAGCGCTGGCCCGCAGTTCCGACCGCGCCAAACAATACCGCCCGCAGGACGAGATCCGGATTTGCATCGTCCATCACGATCACTGCGTTGTTTCCGCCGAGTTCGAGAATGGTCCGGCCTAAGCGCCTCCCGGCAAGCTCCGCGGCATGGCGGCCCACCGCGGAAGACCCGGTGAAGCTAAGGAGCGGAAGCCGCTCGTCCCGCAGCATGGCTTCTCCGATTTCTTCATTCGAGCCGATGACGAGTTGCAGGCAGTTCTCAAATCCGTGGCGGCGCAGGACCTCGCGGCAAATGGAGACCGCGGCGACCGCACAGAGCGGAGTCTCCGGTGAGGGCTTCCAGATCACGGGGTTGCCGCACACCAGCGCGATCATGGCATTCCAAGCCCACACCGCGACGGGGAAGTTGAATGCGGAGATGACTCCTACGGGCCCGAGCGGATGCCATTGCTCATACATCCGGTGCAGCGGCCGTTCGCTGTGCATGGTCTTGCCATACAACTGGCGCGAAAGGCCGACGGCAAAATCGGCGATATCGATCATCTCCTGAACTTCGCCTTCACCCTCGGAAAGAATCTTGCCCATCTCCATAGTCACCAAGCGGCCCAGTTCAGCCTTGTTGGCGCGCAGTTCGACCCCTATCTGCCGCACCATTTCACCGCGTTGCGGCGCCGGAACCATGCGCCAGCGGAGAAACTCGCGCGCGGCCACATCAACCAGAACATCGTATTCCGCGCGCGTGTCCATGCGCACCCGGCCCAGTTCGCGTCCTGTCGCGGGGTTGAAGGAAGCGAGTTCACCGGCCGTACCGGTTCCGTGCAGGGTGGTTAGATCGATCATGCGAGTTCCGTACCGCCAACTTCCGCCAGACAGCTTTCGAGAGTTGCTATGGCAAAATCAGCCTGATCGCGCGAGACTATCAGCGGCGGACTGAGGCGGATTGTGTTTTCACCCGCGCCAAGGACCAGCAGCCCGCGTTCGAAACACATTCGCACCACTTGATCGCGCTCCGTGGAAGCACGCTCCTTGGTCACTTGATCCCGGACCAGTTCGATTCCGATCATCAACCCAAGACCGCGGACGTCACCGGCCAGGCGGAAGCGCGCCGGCCAATCCCGCATCCTGTCCATGAGATAGATCCCCATTGCCGACGCGTTCTCCATCAGGCTGCGATGGAGCAGGCGCATTGTCACCAGAGCCGCCGCAACCGAGACCGGGTTGCCGCCGAAGGTGGACGCGTGAGCTCCGGGCGGCCACGTCATCAGTTCAGAACGCGCGACAATGGCCCCCAAAGGCATTCCGCTGGCAAGACCTTTGGCGGTGGCGAAGATATCCGGTTCGATGCCGAAATGGCTGTGCGCCCAAAGCAGGCCTGTTCGCCCGGCCCCACACTGGACTTCGTCATGGATGAGCAACATGCCGTGGCGGTCCGCAATGGCGCGAAGCTCCTGATGAAATTTCGCCGGGGGCACGATGTAGCCACCTTCGCCCTGCACCGGTTCGAGAACGATTGCCGCCACCTCCCGGGCCGGCAGAATGGTCTTGATCAGTTG
>JALYXI010000261.1 GCA_030947245.1 Acidobacteriota bacterium | reverse complement strand
GGTCTGCAAAACCTTTATTCGCCGGTTCGATCCCGGCCCGCGCCTCCAGATCGATCTAAAGCACGCCACCGGGATAACGCAGGAACACTTCCGGGTCGTAAATGGAAGCAATCCGACTCGATTCTTTCCGAATGCGCTTCCAGCTTCGGTCGGCTTCCATCATGCTTTCCATAATGCCCAGGTAGCGACCTTGCTCCAGGTTGCCGTACTTGAAAAAGCAGTCTGTGATCAGTACCGTTCCGTTCACGGTTTCGATACACACCGCAAGCGATGACCGGTGATGCGCGCCTACCCAAAATACGCGGATGCCGGGCAGTATCTCTTCTTCATCCGCTAAGAGCCGAAGCTTTTCCCAGCCTTCGTTCTGAAGGTAATTGTTCACTTCCGGCGGGATCCGCAAACGCCTGGGCACGTGCATGGCGTACTCGGGTGCCTGCCAGTCTTCGATCCAGCCCTTGCGCGAAATACAGATTTCCGCATGCGGGAACCGGTGAATGTTGGCTGTTGCATACGCTTGAAGAGGCGTAACAATCACGTGCGAGATGTCCGCTTCGGAAATGCCTTCACCGGCCAGAATGTTTCGGGGCAACTGCGCTTCCGTCCGTGTGATGGCCGCTTCGGGAAAGCCAAGTCCGCTCACCCAAGCGGCATTCAACTCGGAGAGGTCCTCAGGCGGACCGGTGTTGATCAGGATGTTGTGGCCGTTTCCCTGAACCAGAAACATCAACACGTTCATCTCTTCGCGCTCGCCCCACCCTTGCATCCAGTAAACCTCAGGCCCGGGCACTCGGAACACGCCGCAATTGAACGCACGAACAGTGTAGAAGGGGGTGCTCATGTCAAAACGAGAACCGGTCGATGTTGGCTTGGTTGAAGATAAACGGCGCTCCCAAAATCACATTGTCGCCCTGCACCTGAACGGTTCCCAAACGGCCAGCCGCAAGCTGGGTTGCGCCCGGCTTCAGCGTTCCCCGCGCCGCCGCGTTCGACGCCTGCACCACCAGGTAGCCCAGGTCCCGCGTGTTCCAGAGCACAATCGAACTCACCGAACCCGAATGCACGTAAGCCTTCGAGAGGCTTGGCAGCGAAAGGCCGGTGACGTGAACATCCTGCCTGCCGGACTGCTTCACCGCTTCTCCCGCGCCCGGAACCGCCGGCGCCGAAATCGCCACGATCACTTTCACTTCCGGATACACCTTCAGGATGGATTGCGTCTCGCTGAAGGCGCGGTCCCGGTCATCGTCGCTAGGCCGGATCACGGCCATCTTCACGCCCGGGTACTTCTGCGCCAGCCGCTCCTTCATGAATCTGATCCATTCATTCTGGTTGGCTGCGCTCAGGGCTCCGGTAACAATCGCAAACTCGCCCTTGCCGCCAAGCAGCCGCGCGGTCTCGTCCATAAGGGCTGTGCCGATCCCCCGCGGCGTGGCCTGGTTCACGAACCAATCGCGCGCATCGGGTTCCGCATCGGCATCCCAGGTCAGAGTGGAGATTCCGGCTGCCCGGGCCTTCCGCAACACGGTGGAGATCGCCGCCTGGTTCGAAACACTGACCGCGATGGCGTTCACGCCGCGTGTGATCCAACCCTCCACCACTTCGTTCTGTTTCGCGGGATCGAGATCCGTAGGGCCGTCCCAGATCAGATCGACGCCAAGCTCCCGGGCGGCCTCTTCCGCTCCGGTCCGGCAGCTTGCGAAGTAGGGATCGCCCTTGGCCTTCGGCATCACGCCGATTACTCGCCGCACCGGCACGCTCGGCGATCTGCGCAGGCCGCGAACCAGCATCCAGTTGCTGCCTGCTATCGTCAACGCCGCTAGCAGAATAGCCGCGCTCAGCACGGCAACTTGCGCATTCTTCACTTCCCATCCCTCCGATTGTGGCGCTGCTTTCTCCGGCTTGGCGAACAGCCGGTCCGCCGCAATGCTGCCAATCAGCAGTATGCCAGTCGCGATTCCCGCCAGTTCCGCCGGGGCGTCCGAAAGCCGCAATCCATTCTGCAGCACCGCAATCAGCGCAAGGCCCAGCAGCGTACCGCCGATGCCGCCGCGCCCACCGAAGATGGAGGTGCCGCCCAGAACCACCGCGGTGATCGCCATCAGTTCGTAACCCGTCCCCGCATCGGACTTTGTCTGCCCCAAATGCGCTGCGTAGACGATAGCGGCGACGCTCGCCGTGAACCCGGAAAGCACATATACCAGCATCATGCGCCGCGCCACGGGGATACCGGCGTACCGTGCCGCGGGCGCTGCGAATCCAATCGCAAACAGCGCGCGGCCAATTCCCGTGGCGTGAAGCAACAGCGCAAAACCGGCAATTGCCACGGCCAGAACAATCAGCTGATAGCCTTGCCCGAACGTGAGAAACGTTGGGGGAAAGCCCGAATAGCTTTCCAGGCCGTGCGTCATGCCTTCGGCCAGCCCGCGAAACAAAGAGTACGTTCCCAAGGTGATGATCAGCGGCGGCAGTTGCAGCCGCCCAATCATGAATGCGTTCAGCCATCCGCCCAGTAAGCCAGTTCCCAGCGCAGCCGCAATCGCCACCGGAAGCGGCAGGCGGGCCGTCATTCCAAAGACCACCGCGCACAGTCCCATCAGAGAACCTACAGAAAGGTCGATCCCGCCGGTGACGATCACAGGTGTCAGCGCGAGCGATAGCAGCCCCACTTCCACGCTTAAACGGACGATCTCAAACGCATTGCGGACAGTGAAGAAGTTCGTGCCCGTGATTGCAAAGGCGGCGATCTCAGCCAGCAGCAACGCCGCCAACAGCAGCCGGTACCGCTTACCTGCCATTCCCAAACCTGCCGGCGAGGGAGTCCAGGCCCACCGACGCCAGAATGATCGCGCCCTGGATCGCCTTTTCCCAGAATGGCGTGATGCCGAGAAACGTAAGCGCCGGGCCAATGCTGGAGAGCAGAGCGACACCGGCCAGCGTTCCCCACAAGCTGCCCCGGCCGCCTTGCACCGCGGCGCCGCCCACCACCACAGCGGCGATCGCTTTCAGCTCCAGGCCGGAGCCGCTGTTGCTCTGCACGTCGGCGAAGCGAACCGAGTTCAGGACGGCGGCCAGCCCCGCCATCGCTCCCATCAACGCGAATACCCCGAACAAGACCCGCCGGGGATTTATGCCTGCCAGCCGCGCCGCTTCCGGGTCCGTGCCCGCCGCATAAACGTACCGGCCGGCGGCAAGGTTCCGCAAGCACCATGCGAACAGGCAGAAGACAGCCAGCGCGGCCGCGGGAATCGCAAGCTGACCCGCGCGCTGGCCCCAGCCGAACCATTGGAAGCCGGCGGGCAAGTTCCGCACCCACGCGCCCCCGGTCCACCAGCGCAACGCTTCCCGCAGGGCTACCATCATCGCGAGCGTCGCGACAATTGCCGGGGCTCCTAAAACCGTTACCAGCAGGCCATTCACAACGCCTATCGCGGTCCCCGCGGCGCAGGCCAGCGCCACCGTTACCGGCATGGGTACGCCCGCGGCCGCAAGCAACCCGGAAGCCACGCTCAACACCGCGAATTGAGAGCCGACGGAGATATCGATTTGCCCGGCAAGGATCACCATCGTCATGCCGGTTGCAGTGATCAGGACCGGAACGGAACTGAGCAGAAGGTCGCGAAGGTTCTCCGGGCGGTAGAACGAGGGCGCGAACAGCGCCACAGTCCCGAGCAGCGCGAACCACGCAAACAGCGCCACGCGCTCCCGCTTCAAGCGGCCGCCGCCCCTAGAGCCAGCGTTGCAATGCGCTCCGCGTTCGCCTCGGCCCGCGTGAGAACGCCGGTGATTGCGCCGCCCCGCATCACCGCGATCCGGTCGCTCATTCCCAGGATTTCAGGCAACTCCGACGAGATCATCAGGATCGCCATTCCTCTTGCCGCCAGTTCAGCCAGCAACCGGTAGATCTCGGCCTTCGCGCCGACATCGATGCCTTGCGTCGGCTCATCGATGATCAGAATGCGCGGTTCCGTAGCCAAAGCCCTCGCAAGCGCAACCTTCTGCTGATTGCCTCCCGAGAGGTTGCGCACCGGCGCGCTGAGCGATGCCGCTTTCACCTGCAGCCGCTCCCGGTATTGCTCGGCAAGCCGCCGCTCCGCGCGGCGTTTCAGGAAGCCGGGACGAAGCGAAGAGAGAGTGATGTTCTCCGCCACCGCCATATCCATCACCACACCATGATGGCGGCGGTCCTCCGGCACAAACGCGAGTCCGAGCGCGATGGCCCTGGCGGGGCTCGCGATGTTCACCTCGCTGCCATTGATCCATACCGTTCCGTCAGCGGAGCGAAGTCCGAACAGAGACTCGGCGAACTCCGTCCGGCCCGCGCCGATCATTCCCGCCAAGCCCAGGATCTCCCCGCGCCGCAGCGTCAGGCTCACGTTCCGGAATTCTCGGGTCTCAAGAATCACTTCACCGGGCGCCGGATCGCGCTGTGGGAAAACCGCGGCCATCTCGCGCCCCACCATCATCCGGATCATCTCCCCCGGAGTTATATCTTCCATGCGGCGGGTTCCGATTATGCAGCCATCCCGCAACACCGAGACTCGATCGGCAATCTGAAACAACTCTTCCAGGCGATGGGAAATGTATAGTATCGCCACGCCGCGCGCGCGAAGATCCCTCAGAATTCCGAAGAGCCGCCGCGCTTCTTCGCCATTCAGCGAAGCCGTGGGCTCATCGAGAATCAAGATGCGCGCATCATTGCCGAGCGATCTGGCGATCTCCAGCAGTTGCTGCTCCGGCATGCTTAAGCTTCCCGCCAACTCATCCGGGCCACAGTGCGCCCCGACGCTCTGGAGCAACTCCACCGCGCGCCGCCGCCGTGCTTTCCAGTCAATCCTTCGCCAGGCGCCGCCCGCGTCACTGGCCAGCGCGAGGTTTTCCGCCACCGTCAGATCCGGAAACAAAGCGGGCTGCTGATAGATGGCGGCGATGCCCAGGGCCTTGGCCGTAGCCGGTGACAACCGATCGATCGATTGGCCGGCAATGCGAATCTCTCCCGCATCGGATTGCACGGCGCCGGTGAAGATCTTGATGAGCGTGGATTTGCCGGCTCCGTTTTCCCCCACCAGCGCGTGCACTTCACCCGCCCTAAGATGGAACGACACGCCGCGCAACGCAGGCACTCCCCCATATGACTTTTCGATCCCCGCGGCGGCCAACATCCCGCCATTGTACGGCTTGCCCCGGCAGACTGCGGTAAAATCCTTTCGACATGCGCCTACTGCTTGCCCTCGCCGCGATTTCGGTTTTGACTCTTCCCGCTCAGACCAAGAAGATTTTGCTTTCCGGAGGCGATCCCCAGATGCTTGCGGATCTTTCCGGCGTTTCAGACAAGGTGCGGATCGTTCCGGTCACGCCTGCCAACGTGATGCAGGAGATCCGGGATGCCGACGCGTTTGTCGGCGAGCCGACGCCGGAGATGGTGCGGGCCGGAAAAAACTTGAAATGGGTACAGATCATGGCTGCGGGCGTCGAACGCGCGCTATACCTCTCCGGAACCAACGATCTGCGGGACAGCAACATTGTCGTGACGAACAACCGGATCGTGCAGGGGCCCGAGATTGCGGACCACGCCATGGCGCTGCTGCTTACGCTTTCGCGCGGTCTCAACCATTTCATAGCGGACGATAAGTCGGAGACTTGGAATCCGCGCAATTACCACGGCATTGAACTGAACGGAAAAACGGCGGTGATCATCGGGGTCGGCGGAATCGGGCAGCAGATCGCCACGCGCGCCTGGGCCTTCGGAATGAATGTGATCGGCGTGGACCCGCAGGATTACCCCATGTCGCCCTTCATCAAGCGGATGGTGAAGCCGGATCAGTTGGACGATGTTCTTCCTGAAGCCGATGTCCTGTTCATCTCCGCGCCGCATACAGAGAAGAGCCACAAGATGGTGGGCGCCAAGGAATTCGCGCTGCTGAAGAAAGGGAGTTATTTCGTGGCGGTCAGCCGCGGGGGCGTGTACGACATGAACGGCTTAGTAAAAGCTCTCGACGAGCAACGGCTGGCAGGCGCCGGCGTGGATGTGGTAGATCCCGAACCGCTGCCCAAGGGCCACCCGCTGTGGAAGTTCGAAAACGCCATCATTACTCCGCACATCGCCGGGCGCAGCGACAGGGACCATGCGCGCATGGTAAATACGGTGAAGGAAAATGTCGCCCGTTTTGCCGATGGCCGGCCGCTGATCAACGTGGTCGACAAACAACGCGGCTATTAGGTCGCCGGAATATCCGGGCGGTTACAGGCGGCACACGGCCGCGCTCACGGGCTGGTTCCCCACCGCGATGAGCGTGAATAGCGGCGCACGCTTGTATCGCAGATCCGTCATTTTCGAGAGACGGATCACGGCCATGTCTCCGGATTTGCGGTTCAACACCAGGCCGTATTCCCCATCCGGCGTCAGCGTGATTGAACACGGCTCCTCACCGGTTTCGAACTTTGCGACCACGCGGCGCTCCGCAATCTCGATGACTGTTACGTCTCCGGTGGGCGGGTTCGCCACGAAAAGATGCGTGGCATTGACGGCCATCGCTCCGGGTTCACGCCCGGCGAGAATGGTTTCCGAAACTTCGGTCTGATACGGGTACACGATGGCGACCGCGTCCATACCAAGGCCCGTGCAGAACATCTGGCCACCGTGATCCGTACTGAAGCAGAACCGCTCCGGCCCCACGGCAACGGGAAGATTGACCAGTAAGCGGCCGGTGCGCGCGTCCGCAACGGCCACAACCCGGCCTTCGGCGCTGCCGATCAGCACTTGCTTTCCATCCGGCCGGAACCGGATTACTCCTGGTTGGGAAGCAAGCTCGATTTCGCCGGAGAGGGCCCGCGACTTCAAATCCACCAAAGCCGCTCTCTTCGCGCCGGAGAAACTGACTGCCGCGCCCATTCCATCGGGGGCCAGATCGAAATCGCTCACGTGGGAAGGAAGCATCACCGCGCGGCTGGTTTCCCACCGTTCCAAGTCCAGCGGTACAAGCGCCCGCGGTTCCCGGCACAGGAGCCATAGCACATCGCCGGCGCTCGACAGTTTCATGGATACAGCAGCCCCCGCCACCTTCTTCCGCCGCGTGATGCCGGAAGATGCAGCGGTCATCTCTGTCACGTTGCCATCGTCCGGGGTCAGCACGAACGCGCGGGAGCCGCTCCGGTCCGCGATCACGGCATCCGGCGCAGCGGCAAGTGGAATCTGCTTCTCTACTTTGAATTGCGTGAGGTTCACGACGGCGACGGAATGCGATCCACGATTGGCCACAAAGGCGTATCCCCGAAAGCGCTTCGCGAGCGGTGGCCGGCAGGCGGCCAGCGCCAGCGGGCTCAGGATCAGGGTTCGGCGGGAAACCGTCATCGCACGTTCGGACGGATTAACTGCCCATGATCGCGAAAGGTGGCGTACCAGGCTTCAATCACTTCGTTCGGAGATGGCAGCCAGGCGGCGCCCGCAATTGCGGCGGTCTCCGCGTCGGCGCCGGTGAAAGGCCCCTCCGCGTTTGCAGCCTCGGCGAACAAGCCGTCTTCGCGCTCCACAATGCGAATCACGCCATTGCCGTCCGTGTTGTAGACGTCCTCATCCGTGATCTTCATTCCGCCGCCACAAGCCATATTACAAGCCTTTCAATACCAATTGAAAAAAGAGAGCTGTGCTATCATTCAACTTCATTTCACCCTGAGCTTACCCCTTTCATTTGAACCTGATACATGAATCTCCGTTCCCTTTTCAGCCTGTTTTCATCTGACCTTGCGATCGATCTCGGTACCGCCAATACACTCGTCTACGCCAAGGGCAAAGGCATTGTGGTCAATGAGCCTTCCATTGTCGCGTTAAACAAGAATACCGGCGAGGTAGAAGCGGTCGGCAAGGAAGCGAAAGAAATGCTCGGCCGTACACCGGGCAATATCGTCGCAATTAAACCAATGAAAGACGGCGTCATCGCGGACTTCAAAGTCACGGAGAAGATGCTGAATTACTTTATTCAGAAGGCGCACAACCGCAAGATGCTGGTGCATCCGCGCATCGTGATCGGCGTGCCCAGCGAGATCACACAGGTGGAGAAGCGCGCGGTGATGGATTCGGCGTATCGCGCGAAAGCAAGCGAAGTGCACTTGGTGGAACAGGCCATGGTCGCCGCGATTGGCGCGGGTCTGCCGATCACGGAACCTTCGGGCAATATGGTGGTCGACATCGGCGGCGGCACTACGGATGTAGCTGTCATTTCGTTGTCCGGCATTGTGTATTCACGCTCGGTGCGAGTGGCGGGGAATGAGATGGACGACGCCATCATGCAGTTTCTCAAGCGCAAGTACAACCTGCTGATCGGCGAACGTACGGCCGAATCGATCAAGATCGAACTCGGCTCCGCTTTTCCGTTAGACAAGCCTCTGACGATGGAAATCAAGGGCCGCAATCTGATTGAGGGCGTCCCGAAGACCGTTGCGATCGGGGATGCCGAAATTCGGGAATCGCTGTCTGAATGCGTGGCGACGATTATCAATGCGATTCGCGTCGCGCTGGAGCGAACTCCTCCGGAACTGAGCGCGGATATCAGCGATCGCGGCATTGTTCTGACCGGTGGCGGGGCGATGCTGAAGAACCTGGACCGGCGCATTCGCGAGGAGACCGGCCTGCCGGTGTCGATTGCAGACGATCCGCTGGCTTCCGTGGTGCTGGGTACCGGCCGCATGTTGAGCGACTTCAAGCTCCTGCGTAAAATCAGTATTGATTAGCGCTTCGGCGGTCTATGGAGTCCATTTCCAGCCGGTACCGGAACATTTCGGTGCTTCTTGTCAGTGTATTCGCGCAGGTGGTTCTGCTCGCCATTCAGGTGAAGAACGGCAGCGATGTGCGAATGATCCGGGTATGGGCGGTAACGGCGGTGACGCCGCTGGCGCAGGTGGTGGAAGAGAGCCGCAGCACGGTGGCCGGCTTCTTTGGAAGCTACGTTTCGCTTCGGGATGTGCGGGAAAAGAACCGCGCGATGCAGACGCAGCTCGATTCGCTGAAGCTGGAGATTCAGTACCTCCGCAACGAACTGGCGATGGCGGATCGCGTAAAGGCGCTGAGCGGTTTTGAAGCGCGCTCTCCTTCGAAGATGCTGGCGGCGCGCATCATCGGCAGCGGCAGCGGCGCGGCTAATCGCGTTTCGTTTGTCGATCGCGGTTCCACGGCGGGTGTCGAGAAGGGAATGGGGGTGGTCACGCCGGATGGAATTGTGGGCAAGGTGCTGGCTTCCTATCCCACGGCTTCCCAGGTGCTGATGGTGGACGATCCCGGGTTTGCGGCGGGTGTGATTTCGCAAAAGAACCGGGTGCGCGGGATTCTGAAGGGATTGGGCCACGGGAAATGTCATGTGGACTATGTTCAGAACGAAGAGTCTGTCGAGCCGGGTGAAATGTTCTATACCTCCGGGGACGATCGCGTGTTCCCGAAGGGCATGCCCGCGGGCAAGGTGACTTCCGTCGCGGCGGGGGCGAGTTTCAAATCGATCGCGGTTGAACCCGTCGGCCTACAGAACGGTCCGGAAGAGGTATTGATCGTTCTTGAAGGGCAGCATCAACCGATTCCCGAGCTGGCGGCCGCGGCGCAAGCGGTTTATCTGGGCCCGGAGGTCACGCCGGAAAAGGCCAACTCCGCGGACCCCGCGAAGCAGCAGATGGTGGTTCCCCTGCTCACGGATGCGGACCGCTTACGGGAGCGGTATAAGGAAATCGGCGCCGCGCAGAATCACAAGTTCGGAGAAGGCGCGCCGGGCTCCCTTCCGCCCGACTTCAATTTGAAGCCGAAGCCAGTGACGGACGCGCCGCCGGGTACAAAGCCTATTCCCGCCAAACCCCCTGCGCCGTCCACTGCCGCACCGGCCGGAGCGCCTCCGCCCGTGCGGCCATGAGCTATCTTTCGGGCGATCGCGTCCTTCTCGATAGCGAACGCGAAAGCCGCATTTCGCACTTCCGGACCTGGGTTCTGGTTCTTATCCCGCTGCTGGCGATTCTGTTCCAGCTCTATGTTCCGCTATATGTGAAGTTCCTGCAGTACCTCGATATTCCGTTGCTTGTGACCATCTATTTCGCGATGATGCGCCGCTCGCAATTGGGCGGGCTTGCCATCGGGATGCTGCTCGGCCTGGCGCAGGATTCGCTGTCGCGCAACCCGATCGGGATGTTCGGCATTTGCCGCACCATCGTGGGATATCTGGCGGCGTCGATCGCGCTGAAAATCGATGTGGATCATCCGCTGATTCGCTTGCTGGTGACGTTTGCGTTCTACCAGTTCGACCGGTTCCTGCTCTGGGTTTTGGAGCGCGCTCTTTTGCAACTGCCGGTGATCTTCGATTTGCGCGAAGCCCTGCTACTGGGTTTCCTGAACGCGGTGGTCGGCGTAGCCCTGTATCATTTTCTGGACAGGTTGAAGGAGCGCCAATGAATCTGCGAGGCGGTGCCGCAACAGTTCTATCGCTATACGCTCTCGCGACTTCTTTGGCGGCCCAGAGCGGGCAGGGGGAACTCCGGTTAGCCGTGGTGGATGCGACAGGCCGTCCAGTGGCCGCCGCAATCCGATTCACGGGCGAAGCGAATCAGGTGGACCAGAGCTTCACATTGCCGCCGGGCGGCGCACACACGTTTCAACACCTTCCCTTTGGCCGGTACCGGATTCGGGCGGCTTACTCCGGATTGATACCCGCGGAAAGCGAAATCGAGATTCGCTCTGAGATCCCGTTCTCTTCCCGAATCACTCTCTCCGTCCAGCCTATCGAAACTCAGATTACGGTCAGCGATTCGGGGACTTTGCTGGATTCCAGCCGTGTAGGCGCAGCGTATCACGTGGGCGAAGAAGCGCTCCGGGACCGCCCCTTTTCCCTTCCAGGCCGCGGCTTGCTGGACCGGATTGCCGCGCAACCCGGCTGGGTGCTTGAAGCGAATGGGGTGCTGCACCCACGCGAATCGGAATACGACACCCAGTACGTGGTGGATGGCTTTCCGGTCCAGGATAATCGCTCGCCCGCGTTTGCTCCCGGCCTTCCGGCGGACGATGTTCAATCCATGACTCTTTTGACCGGAAGCTTTCCCGCCGAGTATGGGAGGAAGCTAGGGGGCGTGGTGGAGGTGACTACGGCCCGGGATGCACGGCCCGGCCTACATGGCTCCGCCTGGTTGGAGGGTGGCAGCTTCAATAGCGTGAATGGGTCTGTGCATGGCCAATATACGGCCGGCCGGAACACGGCGGCGCTGAATGCGGACGGCTTCCTCACGGACCGCTATCTGGACCCCGCGGTGCTTCAGAATTACACCAATCACGGCTCCGGGGGCGGCGTTACAGGAAGCCTGGAACGCGATGCTTCCGATGCCGTACGGCTTCGCTTTTCGTTCAGCCACAGGTCCGCCGGGCTGCTGGTTCCGAACGAGCTGCTTCAGCAGGAGGCGGGCCAGCGTCAGGACCGGCGCAACGGGGAAAGCAGCGGCCGTTTCACCTACCAGCAGATCCTGTCACCGTCGCTGCTGGCGAACATCCGCGTCATGGGCCGCGATACATCCGCTGTGCTCTGGTCGAATCCCTTCACCACGCCCATCGAAGCCGACCAGGACCGCGGCCTTCGGGAGCTGTATGTAAACGCAAGCCTTTCCGGCCATATAGGGCGGAACGAATGGAAAACTGGCGCTGACGCGAGCTTCGCCGGAATCCGGGAAGCGTTTGGGTACCGCATCGTTGCGTATCAGGTGCAAGGGATCGACATCTTCGATCCCGATACCCCGGCGGAACTGGCTTTTCGCGACCACCGTCAAAAGCGGGAACAATCGGCCTACCTGCAGGACCAAGTTCATCTGGGCAGCCTCTTGCTGAGCGCAGGCGTCCGCTTCGATCATTACCGGTTTTTGGTCAATGAATCGGCGTTCAGCCCGCGTTTGGGAGCTTCGTGGCGAGTTCCGCGAATGGGCCTGGTTGTCCGGGCATCGTATGACAGGACGTTCGGCACGCCCGCTACCGAGAACCTTCTGCTCTCCAGTTCCAGAGCAGCTACGGCGCTCAATGACAAGGCGCTCAGCCTTCCTGTCCCGCCCTCGCATGGAAATTACCTGGAAGCCGGGTTCTCGAAAACTCTCGGCGGCCGGGTGCGTTTGGATGCGGCGTACTTCCATCGGGACCTCCGCAACCCCGGAGACGATGACGTCTTGCTGAACACCGGTGTGAGCTTTCCGATTTCCTACCGGAGCGCTCTGATTCGCGGCGTGGAGGCAAAACTGGAGGCTCCGCGGCTGGGCCGGTTTTCCGGCTTTATCAGTTATGCGAATATGTCCGGCGCCGCCCGATTTCCGGTTACCGGTGGACTGTTTCTGGATGACGCAGCCCTCGGACTGCTTCAATCTTCGCAGCGATTCCCCGTTACGCAAGACCAACGAAACACCGCTTCCGGCCGCATTCGCGCCGAGATTTCCCCGCGTTTTTGGCTTGCGGTGGCGGGCTCGTACGGCAGCGGCTTGCCCGCGGAAGGCATCGATAACGGGCAATCGCGCGAGTTCCTGATCAGCCAATACAGCGCCGCGGTGATCAGCCGGGTAAATTTCGACCGGGGCCGCGTCCGGCCCTCTTATTCCGTGGACGTGCTCGCCGGCGCCGAATTGTGGAAGCGCGAAGGGCGCTCCGTCCGCTTGCAAGCGAGTGTAAACAACTTGACGGGTCACCTGAACGTGATCAACTTCGCAAGCCTGTTTTCCGGGACCGCGATTGCCGTTCCACGAAGCGCCGGCGCGGGCATCCGGTTCGACTTCTAAAGACACTGATGCGGCTCTTCACTACACTCATCGTTCTTGCCTCTCTGCTTACCGCGCAAGACCCAGCTATACGAGTTCAGGGCTACCATATCGATGGTCCGCGCACCCCGGCTGACTTCCCCCAATGGATCGCCGATATGCATCGGTGGCGTACGGAGTACCTGAAGCGGATCGGCTACAGCGGCGGCGAATACGACCGTCCCGAATTGACGTGGACGCAGAGCAGTTACATGCAGCCTCAGATGATGATCGAAGATCGTTATTTCTTCGATCCCAAGAGTGGAAAATACACGGTCGATCGGTATCTGGATGACCTGGATAAGCGCTATGGGGGAATCGATGCCGTACTTGTCTGGCACACTTACCCGAACATCGGTATTGATTCGCGCAATCAGTTTGACCATTTCCGCGACATGCCCGGCGGAATTTCCGGTATCAAGCGGATGGTTGCCGATTTCCATCGCCGCGGCGTTCGAGTTTTGTTCCCAATGATGCTCTGGGACCAGGGCACCAGAGACTTCGGCGTACCTGAGTCTCAAGCGCTTGCGGAAGAACTTGCCGAAGTGGGCGCCGACGGAATCAACGGCGACACCATGCAGGCCGTGCCTCGCGAGTATCGAACTGCGTCGGACAAAACCGGGCATCCCCTCGCCTTCGAGCCGGAGCACCTGAATATCGATGAAGCTTTGGCTTACAACAATTTGAGCTGGGGTCCGGCCGTGCCGCCGGGGACAGCTCAAGCAGGTTCACTCGCGCCCCCGCTCGTTTTCAAATACAAGTGGTTGGAGCCGCGCCATATGGCCAACATCTCCGATCGCTGGCAGAGAGACAAAAATGTCGACCTGCAGTTCGCATTCTTCAACGGCGTTGGAATGGAGACGTGGGAGAACATCTGGGGAATCTGGAATGAGATGACATCCCGTGATTCCGAGATTGTCAGGCGCATCGCTCGTATTGAGCGAAAGTTTAGCGCCAACTTAAACAGCGCGGACTGGGAACCGCACACGCCAGTGCTGCAAGCGGGGATCTATGCGAGTAAGTGGCCGGAAGGCGGACGTACAGTTTGGACAATCGTAAGTAAGAACGAGTTCGATGTTGCCGGCCCTCAGATAGAAATCCAGGTTCATCCCGGCCAGCGCTATTTTGACCTTTGGCATGGCGTGGAACTCAAGCCGGAAGTGAAAAGCAATACCGCTGTGTTGAATTTCGCGATCGAGGCCAACGGCTACGGCGCGCTTCTGGCGATAGATTCTTCTATGGCGGATTCCTCATTGAACACGTTTCTTGCAGGCATGAAAACGCTCGCTCAAAACCGGCTTGACAGCTTCTCGACCCAACGCAACATCCTCCAGCAGAAGATTACGTCAATCACTTCAACCAAGCCTGCTGACGGCACTCCGGCCGGCATGATTCGCATTCCGGCAAGCGATTTTCTGTTCGTTGTTTCAGGCATTGAAATCGAAGGAGAAAACCAGATCGGGGTCGATGTCCAATATCCCTGGGAGAACGCCGCGCGCAGGAATCACGAGTCCGTCGTCCCGATCAAGTCGTTCTATATTGATCGTTACCCCGTCACGAATGCCGATTTCAAGAAGTTCGTCGACGCTTCGAAGTACCGCCCTCAGGATAATCACAATTTCTTGAAGGATTGGAAAGACGGGAGCTTTCCCGAGGGCTCGGCGAACAAGCCGGTGACCTGGGTGTCGTTAGAAGACGCGCGCGCCTACACCGCCTGGGCCGGAAAGCGCCTGCCGCACGAATGGGAATGGCAATATGCGGCACAAGGCGCGGACGGCCGCATTTATCCCTGGGGGAATCAATGGGACTCCGCGGCTGTACCGGCGCCGGACAAGGGCCGCAATATTCGCATGCCGGATGATGTGTCCGCTCATCCAAGCGGCAAGAGCCCCTTCGGCGTAGAAGATCTGACCGGTAACGTCTGGCAATGGACCGATGAATACTCAGACGATCACACGAGGGCGGGAATTCTTCGGGGCGGCAGTTACTACCAGCCGCAGGGTTCAAAATGGTACTTCCCCCAGGCGTACAACTTGACGCAGCATGGCAAGCTTCTGCTGATGGCGCCATCTAAAGATCGTGCGGGAACCGTAGGATTTCGGTGTGCCGTCGACTCCAAATAAATCGCGCGGAATCCGGAGAAGTAGCTCACACTGGCGAAGTACGTGCACCAAATCCTAGCGCCATGGACGTGAACCGCCTCACCGAAAAGTCCCAGGAAGCGTTGAGCGCCGCGCAAAGCGAGGCTCTCCGGCGAACCAATCAGCAGGTGGATGTCGAGCATCTGCTGGCCGCTCTGTTGCGGCAGCCGGGTGGACTGGCGGCATCGGTTCTGAAGCGAGCCGGAGCGAATGCCGATACCGTTCTTTCCCGCTTAGATCAGGATCTGGACCGCCTTCCCAAAGTAAGCGGCCCAACCGGAGGCCCGGATCAAATTTACGTAACTCCGCGCTTGAACAAGTTGTTCACGAGAGCCGAAGACGAAGCGAAGCACCTGAAAGACGACTTTATCTCGGTAGAACACCTGCTGTTGGCGGCTGCCGAGGATTCCAAAGCGCTCAAAGAGTTCGGCATCACGCGGGACCGGCTGATGCAGGCTTTGCGGGAAGTGCGGGGCAGCCAGCGCGTGACCAGCAAGAATCCGGAGACAACGTACGAGGCTCTGGAGAAGTATGGCCGGGATCTGACCAAGACCGCCGCGGCGGGCAAACTGGACCCGGTGATCGGCCGCGACGAAGAGATTCTCCGTGTGATTCAGGTTCTTTCGCGCCGGACGAAGAACAACCCGGTACTGATTGGCGAGCCTGGAGTGGGCAAGACGGCCATCGTGGAAGGTCTTGCGGCGCGCATCGTCCGGGGCGATGTGACAGAAGGCTTGAAAGACAAGCGAATCGTTTCGCTCGACATGGGCGCGCTGATTGCGGGCGCCAAATTCCGCGGCGAGTTTGAAGAGCGCCTGAAAGCTGTTTTGAAAGAGGTCCAGGATTCGAACGGCGAGATTATTCTGTTCATTGACGAGCTGCATACGGTGGTCGGCGCCGGAAAAGCCGAAGGCTCGATGGATGCGGGCAATTTGTTGAAGCCGATGCTTGCCCGCGGTGAGCTGCACTGCATCGGAGCAACCACTCTGGACGAATTCCGCAAGTACATTGAGAAAGATGCCGCGTTGGAACGGCGCTTCCAGCCGGTGATGGTGGATCAACCCACGGTGGAGGATACCATCTCGATTTTGCGCGGTTTAAAAGACCGTTACGAACTCCACCACGGCGTGAGGATAAAAGATGCCGCGCTGGTGAGCGCCGCCGTTTTGTCCGACCGCTACATTTCGGACCGCTTTCTGCCTGATAAGGCGATCGATCTGGTGGATGAAGCCGCGGCCAAGCTTCGCGTGGAAATCGATTCCATGCCGGCGGAACTCGACGAGATTTTGCGCCGCACGATGCAGCTTGAGATTGAGCGGGAGGCACTGAAGAAAGAGAAGGACCCGGCCTCACGAGAGCGCCTTGGCAAGATTGAGGCCGAGATCGGGAACCTGCGCGCGGACGGGGATGCGCTGAAGGCGCGCTGGCAACTGGAGAAGGAGTCTGTTCAGAACCTTCGCAATTTGCGCGAGCAGATCGATGACGTGAAGATTGAGATCGGTAAGGCGGAGCGCGCGTACGATTTGAATCGCGCGGCCGAACTGAAATACGGCAAGCTTCGGGAACTCACCGCGAAACTGGCCGAAGCGGAATCGGTTGCGGCGAGCCCTCAAAAGCTTCTGAAAGAAGAGGTGGGGGAGGGGGATATTGCGGAAGTGGTGAGCCGCTGGACCGGTGTGCCGGTTTCGCGCCTGCTGGAAGGTGAAATGGAGAAGCTGCTGCATCTGGAAGAAGAGCTGCACCGCCGGGTGATTGGCCAGGATGAGGCGGTGAATGCAGTCGCGGAAGCGGTGATCCGGGCGCGCGCCGGGTTAAAGGACCCGAACCGGCCGATTGGCAGCTTCATCTTTCTGGGACCGACGGGCGTTGGGAAGACTGAGCTGGCCCGGGCGTTGGCGGAATATCTCTTCGATGACGAACACAATATGATTCGCATCGATATGTCGGAATACCAGGAGAAACATACAGTGGCGCGTCTGCTGGGAGCGCCTCCCGGTTACGTGGGATTCGAAGAAGGGGGCCAACTGACAGAGGCGGTGCGGCGCAAGCCTTACTCGGTGATCCTATTCGATGAAATTGAGAAAGCGCATCCTGACGTCTTTAATGTAATGCTGCAGATTCTGGATGACGGGCGGTTGACCGATGGCCAGGGCCGTACGGTGAATTTCAAGAACACGATTCTGATTATGACTTCGAATGTGGGCAGCCACCGAATCCTGGAATACCGGGGTGCTTTCGAAGGCCGAGGTTACGAACAGATGAAGGACGCGGTCTTGAACGAATTGCGCGCCGCATTCCGGCCAGAGTTTCTCAATCGCATCGATGACATTATCGTATTCCATGCATTGAATGAGGAGCATCTGAAACATATTGTTGAGGTGCAGCTCGCGAATTTGAGGCAGCGGCTGGCGGACCGGCATATTCAACTGACTCTGACGGAAGCCGCTCGCGCGCATCTGGTGAAAACAGGATACGACCCGGTATACGGAGCCCGCCCGCTGAAGCGTGCCATCCAGAAGCAGATCGAAACACGGCTGGGCCGGCTGATGATTGGCGGCAAGGTTCACGATGGGGAGGAAGTCCTGGTGGATTACGACTCTGCCAAGGATGAATTGGCGTTTGAGC
>JALYXI010000284.1 GCA_030947245.1 Acidobacteriota bacterium | reverse complement strand
GCGCACACGGCCGCAAACAGCAGAATGTACAACGGTGCGTTCCAGCCGAAGCGGCGAAGGGCGCCAATCGCGAATGCGGCCGGAAGAGCCGCTGCCGCCATTCCAATTACCTGGTCGATGATTACGCTTTTCGATCCCATACCGCTCGCGGGATGCCGCACCGAAGCGATGTTTCCCCATGCCAGAACCGCGAACAAAAGAGCCGCTGCTTCCAGAAAATCCGCCGAAGCTTCGTGCCATCCAAAGCGCCACAAGGCGAGCAGAACCATGGGCGCCCAGGCGGAAGCGCTGACCGCCGCGAAGGCAAGATTCTTCGCGAGCAGGACCTGCGTCCCTCTCACCGGCCAGAGGAGAAACCGGTCGAGCCCTGTAGTGTAATCCAACCCGAAGTTGTTCATCCCGAGCGCAATGGTAACCAAGGAGAACACGCCGAGCATCACGCGCAATGCGTCGGGCTCGGGCTGGCCGGCTGTGGCCAGGTAGAAACAAAACGCCGCCGCTACAGCCCAGCCCATCCGAATTTCCGTGAGTCGCGCAAGCACGCGGAGTTCGCGCCGGAACAGGCTCATGCGGCGTGCGCTTTTGCCGGCGCGTGTGCGTTCGGCGGGCGCGCGGTCCAGCATCCACGGCAGGCTCCGGACTGCTGCCATGGCACAAGCGACTGTACACAACGCCAGTGCCGCAATGGCGGCGAAGTTTCCCTGCCCTGCCGCAATCACCAGACGCGAAGGCAGCGGAGGCAGTTCCCGGACACCCAAGCGCCAGGCGAGGACCGCCGCGATTGCGATCAACAACCAACAAATATTGAGAACGCGGGATCCGGCCGCGGTGGCTCGGAAATGGGCTAAGCCCAGACCCGCGGCCCAGGCGGCCCCCAGCAGCAACAGGTATGCCGGTACAGCTGCAACCGGATGGGGAAGCGCCAGGACAGGCCATAGCGCGGCAAGGCAAAATGCGGCTAGCACCCAGTTTGCCGGAGTAACGAAACGGGAAAGCGCGCGTACGCCGAACCGCGTCCATGCGCCAAGCGGGAAACGCGTCAGGTCACGGGACCCCATGCTGAGTTGCCCATCGTCCCAGATGGGAAGGAGGCACGCGGTCATCACGGCAGCCAGAAGCAGTTCGAGCAGTGCGATTCGTCCTTGGGCGGTCTCCGCAGTGGCATTACGCAGAATCGTCGCGTACCGCGCGAAGCCCGCGAGCGAAATCAAGCCCAGCACCACAAGGTTGCTTTTGGCGGCGGTTCCCCCGCGCAAGGTTTTGCGCCAATACGAAAGCCACTGGTAGCGGAGTAAGCGCGTCAGCCCAGCCATTTCCATTCGCCCAGTTCCGGGCGTCCGATGTGCTCGAAGTAATAGTCTTCAATCGTGCGGCCCGCGCGCGCGGCATCCTCCACCGTTTCCCGGCAGACAATCCGCCCCTCGCGAATGATGGCGAAGCTCTGCACCAACTGCTGGGCAATCTCGAGAATGTGCGAAGTCAAAAAGATGGTCACGCCCCGGCTGGCGAGCAGCCCCAGCAGATCCTTGATGCTGCGGGACGACGCCGGATCGACTCCCTCGAACGGCTCATCCAGAAACAGGACACGCGGATTATGCAGCATCGCCATCGCCAGTGAACACTTCTTGGCCATTCCATAGGATGCCTGATCGGCGTACGTATTCCGCACATCCCAAAGATCCAGCGCTTCCAGTAATTGTTGGGCGCGGCGCTCTGTTTCTTCTTCCGTGAGTCCATAGAGCGGGCCGCTCAGTAAAAGATGCTCCAGCAGTGTCAACGAATGAAAAAGGGCATTGCCTTCCGGCAATACGCCAATCAACCGGCGCGATTCAATATCCGATGGGCGCGGAACCCGTCCCGCTACCTCAACCTCGCCCGCCGTCGGTTCCAGCAGCCCCGTCAGCATCTTTACCGTGGTCGACTTGCCGGAGCCGTTCGGTCCCAAAAACCCGAAGATGATCCCTTTCGGAATTTCCAGTGTCACGTCGCGGACCGCCGTGAAATCGCCGAAGCGCTTTACCAATCCGCGCGCCTGGATCTCGAAGGAAGGAGCGGGACTCACGGCCGGGAAGAAAGGAACATTTGCACGGCCATCAGGATCGCAAAGCCGGAAACAGAGGTGATGATCTTCATCGCGGTCCAGCTTTTCAGAGTCTGTGTCACCGTCATGCCGAAGTACTGATTCACAATCCAGAAGCCCGCGTCGTTGACATGGGACAGCATGGTGCCTCCGCAGCACACGGCCAAATAGATCATCTCGGGGCGAACTCCCGCCATGCCCTTCACCAGCGGCGCCACGATTCCGGCCGCGGTGATGATGGCGACAGTGGCGGACCCCTGCGCCGCGCGCATTGCCGCAGCCACAAGGTACGCCAGCACCAGCGGGGAGACGTGAGCCGATGCCAGCAACTTGCCCGCGTACGCGCCTGCGCCGGTATCCACAATCACCTGCTTGAACGCGCCGCCGCCGCCCATAATCAACAGAAGCGACCCTACGGGGCCGAATGAGGCCAGCGCCAACTTCGCCAACTCATCCCGGTTCAGTCCCCGGCGCACGCCGAAAAAGTACATGCAGGCCAGCGCGGTCAATCCTAGCGCGGTGAACGGATGCCCCAGAAACAGAAGCGTTTGATTACCCGGCCCCGCCACCGTGGACGCTACAATCAGCAGCACCGGAAGCAGAAGGAGAACGATCACCAGCAGCACAGGAGGCGCGGGATGGCCATCCGCGGTAACAGGCGCTTCCAACTCGCGGGCGATTTCAGGCACTGGAACGAAAATACGCCCGGATATGAAGCGCCCATACAAAATACCGCCAATGATCGCCATCGGAAGGGAAAGCAGGCTGCCCCAAACGATGGAGGTCCCCAGATCGGCGCCAAGCAACTGCGCGGCGGCGGCGGGCGCCGGATGGGGCGGCACCAGCGCGTGCAAAACAGTGAGGGGCGCCGACATCGCCATGCCGTAGAGTAAGAGCGACTTCTTCGATTCTTTGGCCAAACTCCACACCAGCGGCACGAGGATGATAAAGCCGACTTCGAAGAAAATGGGGATACCCACCAGAAACGAAGCCACCAGCACGGCCCACACGGCGTGCTCGCGGCCGAAGACTTTCAACAGCCAATCCGCAAGCACCCGCCCCCCGCCCGATTGCTCCAGATAAGCCCCGATCATCGCCCCCAAGCCCAGCACCACCGCGATAAAGCCCAGTGCTTCGCCCACACCGGTCTGAATCGACTTCAAGAGCGCCGCCGGAGTCAACCCGCAAGCCAAGCCGAGCGCCATGCTGGTAATCAGCAGCGCCAGAAACGCATGCAGGCGGACAATCAGAATCAGGGCGAGCAGCAGCGCAATCGCGCCGAAAGTGAACAGCAGCAGCGGCGTGCCGGTTACTGTAGCGTGTGGAATTGAATGGTTCCTTTTCGTTCCCAGGCGGCGATTACCGGGCCGTTCGGCACAGAAGCCAGCGTGACAAAGCCCCCTTCGTGATCCAACGTGACCGGGTCCATTTGGCCCGGAACTCGCGCGAATACTCCCGCCGGTGAGCTCCAGGCTACAAACACGCCTTCCGCTCCCACCGCGATCGCCGGATTTTTTCCGTCTTGCAGCAGTGTCTCCGCGCCGCCTTCCGGCGCCAGATAGACGCCCTTTTCGCGGCGCCATGCCGTCATGATCTTTCCGTTTGCGCCCTGTGCCAAACCACCGCCATCCATGGGGCACGCATCCAAGTGCCAGGAGCCCGCGCCCAACTTCTCCGCCTTCCCGAATGTCCGGCCGCCATCGGTGGAACGCGCCATGTACATATCACGGTCGCCCTCCAACGAATTGCGCCACATCACCTCAAGGTTGCCGGCCGAATCGAACAGCGCCGAAGGATGACAGCATTGGCAAATACTGCCTCCCGGCGATTTGTACACTGCGAAATTTTTCGACCAGGTAGCGCCGCTGTCCGTTGAGTAAGCACCCCATAACTCCGTCCCCGGCTTGCCCGGAGTGAGGTGGCGCAAATCGAGCCAGGCCGCGAACAGCTTTCCGTCGGGTGTCGCGGCCATCGTATGCAGGCCCTCCCGGGCGCTCTGTGCTTCGTCGGAAATGCGCGGCCCCGCTTTCCAGGTCCGTCCGCGATCAATGGATCTCCAGGTAAGCAACTCACCGCCTGCGATGGCGGAAATTACAATCGCGTCCCGTGTGATGCCGATCCGCGGCCCGCGATGGCTGCCAAGCGCGAGCGCCCCCGCTTCCGCCACCTTGACCGGCGCCGAAAACGTCTTGCCCCCATCCCGTGACCCCGAGAAGTAGACCGTATCCGTGGAACCGAACGTCACGGCCACCAGACCGGCCGAAGCGGCCATTTGCGGCTGGCGGTAATCGATCGCGGTTTGCGGAATCAGATGAAAAGAAAGCAGGAAGGCCAATCTCAGCATCTAATTATCATTCCACACCATGCGTCAGGCAGCGCGGCGAAGCCGCATCGCAAGGTAAATCACGATCAATATATTGATCGCCAACACCGCGACCTTGGCCGGAGTCAAGTGCCGGGCCAGCTCATAGACTTCGAGCGGGATCAACAGGGCGGTGCTGATTACGGTGAAGTATTCCGCCCAGTGTTTCCTTCGCAACAGCCCGATCCCCTCCGTCAACAGCAGCGCTGCATAGAAGAAAGTCCCCGCGCTTACTTCGCGCAACTGCCTGGGGCTCACATTGGCCACGCGCGACATCGCCAAATGTACATAGTGGTTCTCGGGGTCCACGCGCAATACTTGCACCCAGTGGTTCACTTGCTGCGCAACATCGCGATGCAGAAGCCGTAACGCGCCCACTCCGATCGCCAGCAACGCAAAACCTTTCACCAGCTTGAACAAGCCGATCAGGAGGATTCCGGCCGCGCTCTTTGTTCGATCCGGACGCCTGGATCCCCGCTTCGCTTTCACCTCTTTACTTGAACATACCGGGCGCTCAAACCAGGAAAAAAGCTGTCAAACTCTATCGTATGGAAGCTTCCAGCCTTTCGCGCGCGGATCTGGCCGAATATGTAGCGCGCCTGGAGCGCTATTCCATTGAGCGTGAGGCCATGCTCGAATCCGTCGGCGAAGGCATTTACAGCATCGATGCGGAAGGCCACTGTACGTTTATCAGCGAGTCCGCCGCCCGCACCCTGGGATACGCCCGGGAAGAATGCCTGGGCCACGATATGCACGCGTTGATCCACTATTCCCGCGCGGATGGGAGCCCGTACCCCGCCTCGGAGTGCCCGATTCATCTCAGCACGGTTACCGGTACGAGCGCCTGTATCGAAAACGAGATCATGTGGCGGCGGGACGGCGCTTCCTTACCTGTCGAGTATTCGGTTCACCCTCTGATGGTGCGCGGCGCGAAAGCTGGCGCCGTGATTACGATTCGTGACCTTACGCAGCGCTTGCAATCTGAAGAGACGCTCCGTCAGCGCGCCCGGCTTTCCACGCTGGTTGCCGATGTCGGGCTCGCTCTCAACCGCAGCAACTCCCTGCCCGGGATGTTGAAGATGTGTATGGAAGCACTGGTTCAGCATCTGGATGCCGCCTTCGCCCGCGTGTGGACGGTAGACCGGACCGGCGCCGTTCTCCAGTTGCAGGCCAGCGCGGGACTGTATACCCACATCGATGGGCCGCACGCCCGGATCCCGGTCGGCAAGTTCAAGATTGGATTGATTGCCGAAGAACGCAAGCCGCACCTGACCAACGACGTGCCCGGCGACCCGCGAATCGGCGACCGCGAATGGGCAATGCGGGAAGGCATGACCGCGTTTGCGGGATACCCGCTGATCGTCGATGAACGCCTGACCGGCGTAGTCGCCCTGTTTGCGCGCCACCGGCTGGAAGAGAACACTTTGGGAGCGCTCGCTTCCGTTGCAAACAGCATTGCTCTTGGCGTCGAGAGAAAACGGAAAGAGATCGCAGTGCAGGAAAGTGAAGCGCGCAATGCGGCCGTTCTTCAAACCTCCCTGGACTGCATCGTCGTGATTGACGAGGACAGCCGGATTCTGGAGTTCAACGCCGCCGCGGAGCGAACTTTCGGCTACCGCCGCGAAGACATCCTGAACCAAACACTCCCGGAAAAGATAATTCCCCCCAGCCTTCGTGAACGGCACTACAACGGCATGAGCCGGTACCTTGCTACTAGCGTCGGTCCGGTGATCGGCACCCGCATCGAGATAGTGGGAATGCGGTCGAATGGAACGGAGTTCCCCGTGGAGTTGGCGGTGAACCGGATCGTGTCCGCGGGACCCATGCTGTTTACGGCAACGCTCCGCGATATCACAGATCGGAAAGAAGCGGAGCGGGAACTGCAGCAGGCCAAGGACTCCGCCGAAGCCGCCAACCAGGCCAAAAGCACTTTCCTGGCGAACATGAGCCACGAATTGCGAACGCCCCTGAACGCGATCATTGGATACAGCGAAATGCTGCTGGAGGAGGCGCAGGAATCCGAAAACGCCAATCTCGCGAAAGATCTGCAACGCATCAACTCCGCGGGCCAGCACTTGCTCGCTTTGATCGGTGACATTCTCGACCTCTCCAAGATCGATGCCGGAAAAATGGACTTGTATCCGGAAACATTCGAAGTGGAAGCCATGGTGCGGGATGTCGCCGCCACCGTGGAATCCCTCGTCGCCCGCAACAACAACAAGTTGGAAGTGATCGTGAAGCCCGGCCTGGGCGCCATGTACGCTGACTTGACCAAGGTCCGGCAGAATCTGTTCAATCTGTTGTCGAATGCGGCGAAATTTACTTCGAACGGTGAAATCCGCCTGGAAGCCGGGCCGTCCAACGGAACTGGCAACGATTGGCTCGTCTTCTCCGTGGCGGATACCGGCCGCGGCATCCCCGCCGATCGCATGGAAATGTTGTTTCAGCCCTTCTCGCAACTCGACAAATCCACCTCCCGGGATTTCGGCGGAACCGGGCTGGGCCTCACCATCACTCGCCGGTTCTGTCAGATGATGGGCGGCGATGTAGAGGTGGAAAGCGAGTTGGGCCGCGGCTCCCGCTTCACCGTCCGGCTACCCCGCCGCTTCGTCACGCCCGCGTCGGCGCCGGAAGAAGCGGAAGCCGTGACAGCCGGGTCCGGGACGGAGGGAGGCGCCACGGTGCTGGTGATCGATGATGACGCCGGCGCGCGGGACCTGATGAAGCGCAATCTTTCCCGCGCCGGCATGCATGCCGTACTCGCCGCTTCCGGTGAGGAAGGCCTGCGGCTGGCCCGCGAGATCCAGCCGAAAGTAATCACGCTCGATGTCATCATGCCGGGGATGGACGGATGGACCGTTCTTCAGGAATTGAAATCCGACCCTATGCTGTGCGACATCCCCGTCGTGATGGCAACCATTATCGCGGATCGCAGTTTGGGTTATTCGCTGGGCGCTTCCGATTACCTGATGAAACCCATTGTGCGGGATAAATTGCAAATCGCCCTCGCAAAGTACAAGTGCGACCCCCCGCCCTGCTCCGTTCTCCTGGTGGAAGACGACACGGACTCGCGCGATCTGCTTCGCGGCATGCTGCAGCGCGAAGGCTGGGAAGTGACTCTGGCGCGCGACGGCCTGGAAGCTCTCGACCGCATGGCCGAAGCGATTCCCACAGTCATACTGCTGGATCTGATGATGCCCAACATGGACGGCTTCGAATTTACGGCGCAACTAAATAAGCGGGAAGATTGGCGCAAAGTACCGGTCCTGGTAGTCACGTCGAAAGACTTGACGCCGCAGGACCGCGCCCGGCTGAATGGCAAGGTGGAGCGGATTCTTTCTAAAGATGCGCTCGGGATTGAAGACCTCTTGAGCGAGCTGCGCGTTCTCGTCTCTTCCTGCATCTCCCGAAGGGTAACCGCATGACCCCGATCGCCGAACAACTCTGGTACCTGCTCATTCTCGCCATCCCGATCTCATCTATCGCCTGGGTCATCACCCATGAGGAGATATTCCGCGAGCCGCGCGAATGGTGCGCCCACAACAGCAAGAGTTGCGAAAGCCTACTTCGCCGCAAGTTCTTTTACCTGTTCACCTGTGAGTACTGCTTGAGCCACTATGTAGCGGCGTTCTTCCTAGTACTGACCCGGTTTAAACTTCTCTACCCGGATTGGCGTGGCTACCTTATTGCTCTATTCTCCCTGGTTTGGATCGCGAATATTTACATGAGCTTCTACGGCCGCTTGCGTCTCGATATCAAGCGCGAGCGTGTGGAAATCGCGGAGCATGAGCAGGATTCCGATTCGAAATAGCATGCTGGCGAAGGAGGTGGACTGAACATGGCTCCTCCGGACACGCCGCCCAAACGGAAACGGAAGGTACCCAAGTGGCTGGTTCCGGCGGTTGGGTATTCCATCGCAATTGCCAGTTTGATCGGCGTGTTTCACCAGTTCGATTACCGGCAACTGGGACAGGATGTCCGTGCTTTGAGCTGGGGTTGGGTTCTGCTGGGAATCGCGTTGAATCTGGTGGTCTACGTCTTGGACGGATGGCGCTGGGCGGTCCTGCTGAGCCCCTCTGAGGAAACGCCCGTTGCCGAATGCGTGAAAGCAGTGTTCGTCGGTCAGGTCGCAAATGCCGTGCTGCCCGCCAAAGCGGGCGAAGTAATCCGGTGTTATCTGCTTTCCTACTGGACGGACACGCCTTTTTCGCTGGCGCTCACCGCGGATGCTATCGGCCGTGTCATGGACGGCATCTGTATGGCTCTCGCCTTCTACTTATTTACATACGGGATGCCGAATATGCGGCGGGATCTGAAGGACGGAGCGTTCATTTTCGCCATGGGCGTGCTGATTCTCTCCTGCATTCTGCTGTTCATATTATTCCGGAGGGAGCATGCGAAGAGCTTTGTATCCGGCAATAAATGGAGCGCCCGCTTTTCCCACATGATGCACGAGATCCACTGCCTGGGCAATGTACAGACGCTCCGGAATGCCTTCGGCATCAGCGTTCTTTACCTGCTGATGCCAATGCTTTCCGTGTGGGCGTTATTCCGCGCTTATAATTTCGACTTCTCTTTTCAGCAGGCGGCCATTCTGCTGGTGATCATCCATATCGGAACCACCCTTCCCAGCGCGCCGGCCAATCTCGGCTCGTTTCAATGGTTCGCGACCATGGGCTTGGAGATGCTGAACGCGGCGCCCTCGGAGTCCAAGATCTTTTCCGTAATTCTTTATTTCGCCCATACTCTCCCGCCTATCATTGTCGGCGCGGGGGTGCTCCTCTTCACCGGGCTCAAGTTAGGCGAAGTGCACACTCACGCCAAGCGAGCCCATCACTCCCCTACGCCTCCCCTGCCCGGTCCCGTGGCGCACGATTCGAATTGATTCGCGCAAGCTTTTCACAATCGTTACGCGCGGGGGTGGTGCTTATCGAGCGTAGTGCGCAGCCTGTGCCGCAGTACATGAGTATAGATCTGCGTAGTTGCAATATCGGCATGCCCCAGCATGGTTTGCACGCTACGCAGGTCTGCCCCGCCCTCCAGCAGATGAGTCGCGAAACTGTGCCGCAAGACATGCGGTGTCAGCTTCTGAAAGATACCGGCCTGCTTCCCATACCCGGCCAGCAATTTCCAAAATCCCTGGCGCGTCATGGAGCTGCCGCGCGCGGTTACAAATAGCCATGGGCTGGCTCTCCCCTTTAGGATGGGGGCCCGGGCCGTTGCCACGTACCGGGCGAGGGCGGCCAGAGCGGATTTGCCGACCGGGACCAGCCGCTGCTTGTTGCCTTTGCCCGATACCCGCAGCACGCCCAAATCCCGCTCCAGGTCGCTCACGCGCACTCCGCACAATTCCGAGACCCGCAGCCCGCTTGCGTATAACAACTCCAGCATCGCGCGGTCGCGTATGCCGTTCAGCTTGGTGTCATCCGGCGCGGCGAGAAGCGCATTCACCTGTTGAATATTAAGGAAATGCGGGATGGTCTGCCATTGCCGCGGCGATTCCAGATGTTCCGTCGGGTCCTCCGCAATGCGTCCTTCTCTCAGCAGAAACAAGTGATAGCTGCGTAACGTGGTCAGGTGCCGCGCAATCGACCGGCTCCCCAGCCCGGTTCGGTGCAGCGAGTTTAAGTACATCCTCAAAAGCTCCGTCGGCGGTACCGCTTCCGCCGATTCCCTGAAATTGCGGAACCTCTCTAAATCGCGCCCGTAGGCATCCAGCGAATTCTTGGCGAGACCTTTCTCCAGCGCGCAAAAATTCAGGAAATCGCGCGCGTCATCGCCTGGCATCGAGCCAATGATACAATAACCTCGAAAAATGTTTCCCTTATAAGGCTCCATTTGGCAGGCTCCACTACCAAGAAGGCCTTGGTCCGCCGCTTCGACCGCGAACTGCTGCAAGGCTTCCTCAACCCCCAGGAGTATCTGCAACCGAATGGCGTGGAACTGCTTTCGCCTTCCGGAACAGTGATTTTCATCGGCTATTACGATCTCAAGAGCATCTGTTTCGTGAAGGACTTCGACATCCCGGCCGAACCCCCGAAACTGTTTCAAACGCGTCCCAAGATGAATGGCCTCTGGGTGCGGATGAAGTTCCGCGACGGCGACATGATGGACGGCATTTTGCCGAACAATTTGTTGCAATGGGAACGCTACGGGTATTCGCTGATCCCGCCCGAACCCTATTCCAACAATCAGCGCGTGTTTGTGCCTCGCGAAGCGCTCACGGATATCCACGTCCTCGGCGTGGTGGGCAGTCCGCTCACGAAAGTCACTCGCCGGAAGCCGGCTCCGGAAGAACAGGCGAAACTTTTCGATTGATGGGCCAACCGCTACTGCTCTTTTTCAAGAATCAGGACGTTGTTCATCGGCTTGCCATCCTGTCCTGTGCCTTTGATCCTGTAGGTCATGGTTTTGCCGTCTTTTGAGATGACCCCTTTTCCAGTCGAGGTCTTTCCATTCATATTCCAGGTATGCGCCACGGTATTCCCGGTTTGCTTCGCGATGACGCTCGATCCGGCGCCCATTCCCGTGATTGGGGCAGTTTTGCCTTCCGCCATCCCGTAAGACCAGGATACCGGCTTGTCATTTGCATCGGTTTCATTCACCTTTACCGTGTGGTCTTCACCGATCGTTACAGTTTCGCTTTTCGGCGCCGGACCGGGATGATACTTGGATTTTTCTACATTGAGGTTCCACTTCCCCACAAAGGGATCGCCGGCCGCATAAACCGCAAGCGACATTCCTAACGCCAATAGAATCATCTTTCCAAAACGCATTTCTATTCTCCTGTTTGGGCGTTATTTGCCCACAGGTAGTCTACATCAGCCCGCTGCTCCGCAGTCACATCGAAAGCGGATTTATTTTTTCCCCCGAAGAACAGGCGACACTTTTCGATTAGCTGAGTAAATCGATGTTTGCCAGATCCTTCCAGCAGCTTCCGTAAAGGTTCTTTACAAAGTCCAGAGTGCGCACGGAAAAGGTACGCGGGCCTCGGTACTCCGCCCAGCGTTTTTGCGCCACGTCGAACATATGCGGCACTTGGTCCGGGATTACATTCTGCACCAGCGTGATATGCGGATGGTACGGATAAGGCTCCCGGTAATGCACGGCGCCCTGGTTCAGAGCTTCATACATCCGGTGCAGTTCCTCCTCTCCGCGCTTCAGGCCGATGTACACCACTTTCGAAACGGGAAAAATTTCCACCGCCCCCAATTCCACGTCGAAATTGGGAAACCGGCGCGTCAGATTCCTCAGCTCGTCCGCCGCCTCGGAAGCGCATCCGCAAATCGGACGCGGCGGCAACAATGTCACATGCGCGTGAGGACTGCAATCCGGCACAAGTTCCAGCCTCAGCCGGTCAAGAAAGTCACCGAGAGGCCCGGAAATGTAGCTCACCAAAGCGAACTGCTTCAATTGCGCCGGCGCCGCTTCCACGCTACTCATGTGCAGCCCCATTGTATCGGCTTCGTAACTGGCATGATGCTGTACTCTAGTACTAAGGCATGGGTGCACTCCGCAATCTCTTTCCCGGCGGCCTTTTGCGCGGCCTCTGGCTTACGTTCCGTCATCAGAAGCCCTCCCAAGTTACTACCGGCCAGTACCCCCTTGACCGGCCTCCCGTTGCCGAGCGGTACCGCGGCGCGCCCCGGCTGAACAACGATCCGGCAAGCGGTGAGACACTCTGCATTTCCTGCAATCTCTGTGCTCTCGCGTGCCCGGAAAATCTCATTGTTGTTTCCAGTGTCCGCAACGAAAAAACCCGGCGTAAAGACCTGACTGAATTCACTTACGACCTTTCCCGCTGCCTGTTTTGCGGGCTGTGCGAAGATGCCTGTCCCGTAGATGCCCTGGAACTCACTCAGGATTTTGAAATTGCCAGTTATACTCGCGAAGGCATGATCTGGGACCGGCAGATGCTTGAGGAAGGGCCGCGTCCGGTCGATTACCGGCATTGATGCTGGACATTTTTTTCTTTTATACATTCGCAATCCTTGTGCTCATGGGCGCGCTCGCAACCATCCTCATGCGCAACCCCGTCCATAGCGCGGTCGGCCTCACCGCATCGCTCGCCGGCGTCGCCGGGATCTTTCTCTTGCAGGGAGCGGAATTTCTTTCCGTCGCGCAGGTAATTGTCTACATCGGCGGCATCATGGTCTTGTTTTTATTTGTCATCATGCTGGTCAATATCGGCAGGGCCGGAAGGGAACGCCGCTTCGGGAAGAATGCGAAATGGGCCGCCACGGCCGCCTGCGTGGTCAGCGCAGCCATCTTATCCATACTCAGCGGCCGTCCGCTCCAACTCGCGCCGCCGCTCCCTGGTAATGCTTTCGATAATGCTTCCGGCAACACGGAACAGATCGGTACCGCCCTGTTCACTAACTTTCTTCTGCCGTTCGAAATCGCTTCCGTGCTACTCCTGGCCGCGCTGGTCGGGGCTATCGTAATGGCCAGGAAGCGGACCTGATTGCGATGGTTTCCACTTACCATTACGTGGCGCTGAGCGCAATCCTGCTTGGCATCGGAACCATCGGCATCCTCACTCGCCGCAACATCATTGTCCTGCTGATGTCCGTGGAGTTGGTGCTGAATGCGGTCAACATCAATCTGGTCACCTTTTCTCACGCGCTGCATGATATTCGGGGCCAGATTTTCGCTCTGTTCGTCATCGCCGATGCGGTTGCCGAAGCCGCCGTCGGACTTGCTTTATTGATTGCTCTGTTCCGGAATCGCGAAACTGTTCTCGCTGACGAAGTGGACCTGCTGCGGTGGTAGATGCGCTGGGCCTCCTCTGGCTCGTTCCCATGTTCCCGCTGGCGGGCGCTATCGTCGCTCTGGTCCTGCGCCCTTCGAAGCGGCTCACTTCCTGGTTGGCGCCCGGCGTTATCCTGCTGGCCTTTCTCTGGTCCGCTGCGGCTGTCATTCAACTGGCGGGCCTTCCGTCCCGTACCTTCGAAGCGGCGGCCGGAATATGGCTGCCCAACATCGGCGCGCAATGGGGACTTTATCTCGATCCGCTCAGCGCCATCATGATCCTGACCGTAACCGGCATCTCTTTTTTGGTCCACGTGTATTCGGTCGGTTACATGGCCGCCGATGAAGGTTATGTCCGCTACTTCGGTTATTTAAACCTCTTCGTCTTCTTCATGCTGCTTCTGGTGCTGGCCAACAACTACGGGCTGCTCTTCGCCGGATGGGAAGGCGTGGGTTTGGCCAGCTACCTTCTGGTCGGTTTCGATTACCGGCGCAAAGGAGCCGCCGGCGCCGGCATGAAAGCTTTTGTAGTGAACCGCACGGGCGATGCCGGGCTGCTGCTAGGACTTCTGCTGCTCTGGTCTTTTACGGGAAGCGTGCGCTTTGCCGATGCGAACGCTGCTTTGGCGGGCACGCAGTCCGGCTCGGGAACAATCACCGCCATCGCCATCCTGTTCTTCATAGGCTCCACCGGCAAATCCGCGCAGTTCCCGCTGCACGTGTGGCTTCCCGACGCCATGGAGGGTCCCGCTCCCGTTTCGGCGCTGATCCACGCGGCAACCATGGTGACCGCCGGTGTCTATCTGCTGGCGCGCGCCCACGTCCTGTTTGACTTAAGCCCGCAGGCCTCTACCGTGATCGCCGCCATCGGCGCGTTCACGGCCATTTTCGCCGCTACCATTGCACTGGTGCAAACCGACATCAAGCGCATTCTTGCTTATTCGACGGTCAGCCAGCTTGGCTATATGTTCCTCGCCCTCGGCACCGGCGCGTGGTGGGTGGCGGTGTTCCATCTCTTTACCCATGCGTTTTTTAAGGCGCTGCTGTTTCTAGGCGCGGGCTCTGTCATTCACGCATTGCATGGGGAGCAGGATGTTCGGAAAATGGGCGCGCTCAAGCGGAAGATGCCCATCACCCACTGGACCATGTTCATCGGCGCTGTCGCGCTTTCCGGCATTCCCGGCCTGGCCGGCTTTTTTTCCAAAGACGCGATCCTTGCCCAGGCGTTCTACTCCGGGGCAACGCTGCTTTACTCCATCGGACTGGTCACCGCCGGCTTGACAGCATTCTACATGTGGCGGCTCATGCATCTGACATTTTATGGCGAATCGCACGTCGAAGCCGCGCACGTTCACGAGTCGCCCCCCGCCTTCACCGTTCCGCTGATCGTGCTGGCCGCGGGCAGCCTTCTGGCCGGATGGATTGGCGTTCCCAAACACTGGAACACCCCCGCTCTGTTTCGCTCTTTCGAACTATGGCTTCACCCCGAAAGCTCAAGAGCGTCGCCGGGCGCAAGCATGGAGTGGATCCTGACCGGGCTCTCCGTCGCCGTAGTGTTGATCGGCATCAGCATCGCCCGGTACTTCTACGGGCATCGCGGCGGCGTGCCCCAGACCTTCCAGCAGCTCGCGCGCCCCTTGCAAGGCGTCCTCGAAGAAGAATGGTATGTGGACCGTATCTACACAGCCTTTTTTGTGCGCGGCTTCGGCCGTGGCGGCGGACGCGTGCTCAACCGCTTTGACGGCGTGATCGACCGCGGGGTGAACCTGACCGGAGCTCTCACCCGCGCCGCCGGAGCCTTCTCCGGATGGTGGGACGAATGGGTCATCGATGGAGCTGTGCGCGTCTTCGCTTACTCGGTGAAGTTGCTCTCCTACCCCGCGCGCCTTCTGCAAACGGGTAAATTGCAGACATATGCATTGTTCGTGGTGATGGGTCTGATCGCGTTCCTGGGTTACTCCGTCTTTTACTCCGTCTGTTACTTCGCCTGGCCTGGATGACGGATCATCTGCTCAGCCTGATGCTGTTTCTTCCGCTGGCGGGACTCGCGCTCGTTCTGTTGCTGCCGGAAAATCGTCCGCGATGGATCCGTCTCGCGGCAAGCGCGGCGTCACTCGCTACCTTCGCGCTTTCGGTGGTTGCTGCAGCCCGCTTCCACTCAGGCTCCAGCGGCTTCCAATTGGTCGAGCGCGCCCCATGGATTCCCACCCTGGGTGTCCAGTACGCGCTCGGCATCGACGGCATCAGTCTCCTCTTGGTTCTTCTCACCACCACTGTCAGCTTTCTTGTGTTCCCCGCGTCTTGGAACATCACCCACAAGGTGAAAGCCTTTCACGCGCTCTTCCTGCTGATTGAAACCGCAACGCTCGGCGTCTTCCTATCGCTCGATGCGTTTCTCTTTTACCTGTTCTTTGACCTGGTCCTGATTCCGATGTATTTCGTAATCGCGATTTGGGGCGGCCCCCGCCGTCTCTACGCGTCCATGAAATTCTTCCTCTATACGCTGTGCGGCTCCGTGCTGATGCTATTAGGACTGATCGGGCTATATTTCGCGCACACAAAACAGTTCGGCTTCCCCAGCTTCGAGATCGCGCAGTTGATAAAGCTCAATTTACCGTTTGCCACTCAGCAATGGATCTTTTGGGCGCTCTTTGCAGGCTTCGCCATCAAGATTCCAATGTTTCCCTTCCACACTTGGCTGCCTGACGCGCACGTGGAAGCGCCTACCGCCGGCTCCGTCATTCTCGCCAGCCTGCTGCTGAAACTCGGCGCCTACGGCTTTCTCCGTTTCTCTCTCCCGCTGGTTCCGCAAGCTTCCGCCGACCTCACCGTGGTCCGCATCCTCCTCACCCTTTCCATCATCGGCATCCTGTACGGCGCGCTCGTCAGTCTGATGCAGCGCGAATGGAAGCGCCTGATTGCCTATTCTTCCATCAGCCACATGGGATTCTGTACGCTGGGCATTTTTGCGCTGAATCCCATTGGAATTGCGGGCAGCGTGTTACAGCAGGTGAACCATGGAATTTCGACAGGGCTGCTCTTCCTGCTTGCGGGCATGATGTATGAGCGCCGCGGCGCGCGCGAGATTTCCGCTTATGGCGGCCTCGCGTCCTCCATGCCGCGCTTCGCGTTCATATTCGGCGTCGCCGTGTTCAGTTCCGCGGGGCTTCCGCTGCTCAACGGCTTCGTCGGAGAGTTTGCCATTTTGCAAGGCGCGTTCCAGGTGAATCGCGCTTGGGCGGCCTTCGGCGCCGTAGGCTTGGTGCTTGCCGCCGCTTACCTGCTCTGGCTTTATCAACGCACCATGCTCGGGCCGGTCACCCATGAAGAGAACCGGCATCTGCCGGACTTGAACGCGCGCGAATTGTTCGTGCTGCTTCCGTTGGTCGCGCTTGCGTTCGCCATCGGACTCTATCCCAAGCCGCTGTTCGACGTCGTTGCAAGGCCTGTGGCCGAACTGGTCCAGAGAGTACACGCGCGGTGACTTACAGCGCAACGGACAACTTCGCTCTCACGCCCGCGCTGATTCTTGCGATGTTCGGATGCGCTCTCCTCTTCTCCAGCCGCCGCTGGGCAGTGCCGCTCCTCATGGCCGGGCTGGCATTCACCGCCGCCGCGCTTTGGCGCCAACACATCTATCTCGCGGCGAATCAACTGACCGAACTCTCCGCTTTCGGAGACGCTCTCACCATTGATCGCTTCTCTATTTTTTTCAACTCTCTCTTCCTCATCACCACCGCCCTGGTTGCCGCCGTCTCCCTCCCGGCCATCGAAACCGATTTCTCCGAATACGCCGCGCTGATGCTTTTCGCCCAATGCGGCATGTTCGTTCTGGCCGCTGGATCAGACCTGATTGCGCTCTTTCTCGGCCTCGAACTCATGTCCATTTGCTTTTATGTCCTGGTGGGCTTCACGCGGGATGACCGCCGCTCCAATGAGGCGGCAATCAAATATCTGATCCTCGGCGCGTTTTCAAGCGGCCTCATGGTCTACGGCTTCTCGCTCCTTTATGCGCTCTCGGGCTCCACCCGCCTCACCGCCATCACAGCCGCGCTTTCCACAAGGGACCCGCGCGACCCGCTGCTGCTGCTCGCGTTAGCAACCGCCGGAGCCGGGCTGCTGTTCAAGATTGCCGCCGTTCCGTTTCATATGTGGGCTCCCGATGCCTACGAAGGCGCGCCCACGCCGGCTGCCGCCTACCTCGCGGTCGCATCCACCGCCGCATCGGTCGCGCTCCTGCTGCGCCTTGTGTTAGGGCCCTTTGCCGCGAGCCGCCCACTCTGGGAACCACTGCTTTCGTTTGTTGCGGTCGCGACGCTCACGCTCGGCAACTTGGCGGCCATCGCCCAGAGCAATACCAAACGCCTGCTCGCTTACAGTTCCATCTCCCATGCCGGCTACCTCCTGCTCGGCCTCATCGCCGGTAATGCGACAGGCATTAAGGGCATCTCCGTCTACCTCTTAACCTATGTCTTCATGACCGTCGGCGCATTCACAATCGTCAGCACCATGCGCCGCCGAGGCATTATCAGCGAAGACATTGCCGACCTGAACGGCCTCGCGCGCCGTAGCCCCTGGAACGCCTGCCTGATGCTGGTGTTCCTCCTCTCCTTGGCCGGTCTCCCGCCCACGGCGGGTTTTCTCGGCAAATACTTCGTGCTCCAGGCGCTCGTCGAAACCGGCCATTACACTCTGGCCGTAATCGGCACGCTTTACGTCATCGTGGCGCTGTACTATTACTTCGGCATTGTCCGCGCCATGTTCACCGCCGAATCGTCAGAACCGGCGGCGGCCGCATCCGGCTTAGGCGTCCGCCTCGCGTTGGGTTTCAGCGGCGCGCTGACGCTCGGCATCGGACTCTTCCCCGAACCATTCCTGCGCTTCGCCGGATCGAGCATAGCCCGATGACTCTGGTATCGCTTGCCACCGCCGTGATCCTGGTGGCCGGAGTTCCGCTGATCGCGCTCTATCTGCAGTTAGTCGAACGCAAAGTGCTGGCCGATTTCCAGGTCCGCCTCGGACCCATGCGCGTCGGTCCCCACGGCCTGTTGCAGCCCATTGCGGACGTGATCAAACTCGCGCTCAAAGAGGACTTGGCCCCCGCCGAAGCCGACCGCGCGCTGTTCTGGATTGCGCCGATTTTCGCCACCTTTGCCGCGCTGGCCGCCTTCACGGTGCTCCCGCTCAGCCGCGGCATTTTCGTGATTGACGTGAATGTGGGCATTCTGGTCACCTCCGCGGCGGCAGCGCTGGGCGTGCTCGGCATCGTCATAGGCGGCTGGTCCTCAAACAGCCATTACTCGCTGCTCGGTGCGCTTCGCAGCGCCGCGCAACTGATCAGCTACGAAGTCGCGCTGGGATTTGCGTTGCTTTCCGGCTTGATGGCCGCGGGCACGCTCAGCATGCAGGGCATCGTCCGCGCCCAGAACGACCGCAACATCTGGTTTGCGTTCTCGAACTACGGGTTCATGCTGTTTCCGTTTGCCATCTTTCTGCTCGCCATCACCGCCGAAGCGAATCGCGCGCCTTTCGATTTACCGGAAGCCGAATCCGAGCTGATCGGCGGCTATCACACCGAGTACAGCGGATTGCGTTGGAGCTTCTTCATGCTGGCCGAATATGCCAACATGCTGCTGGCCTGCGCAGTCGGCGTGACGCTGTTCTGGGGCGGCTGGCTGCGGCCTTTTCCCAACACCGCCTGGCTCGCTTGGCCTATGAATGCGGGAATCCCGGCCGCTCTCGGCGCATTCGTCGCGTTCTTCTGCGTGCGCATGGCGCTCAGGCTGCGGCAGCGGAGCCAGCAAATCCTGTTGATCGTCGTCGCAACGGTCTTGTTCTTGATCGGCGCACTGTTCCTCGCTCCAGCGATCAGCCGCCTGGCCAGCGCGACGTTCTGGTTTCTTCTGAAGCTTTCCTTCCTGATTTACGCGATGATTTGGTTCCGCGGCACGTTCCCGCGGCTCCGCTACGACCAGCTCATGCGCCTTGGATGGGTATACATGATCCCCGCCGGCATGGCCTGCCTGCTGATCAACGCGGTACTTGGACTTCTGTAGCCAACGTTAAGAATCTTGAAGGCACTCGGCAATCTCCGTCTCCTTCACCGCGCCCTCCTTTATCATCCGCCAGTAAGGCTCTGTGATGTCCAGCGTGCTTGCGCCCTCGCCCGTGCAAACGCCTCCATCCAGCACCAGATCCACCCGGCCATCCATGGTGCCGAATACTTCAATCCCGCTGTGGCACGTAGGTTGTCCTGAAACATTGGCGCTGGTGGAAATGACGGCATGCCCCAGGCGCCCGATGATTCCGTTAGCAACCGGCGATGGCGATTGCCGCACCGCCAGGCGGCCCGTGTTGCCGGTCACCTTCAGCGGAACCTTCGCGGCAGGCAGAATAATCGTTAGCGCGCCGGGCCAGAAGCGCCGCGCCAGCAGAAAAAACCGCTTGGAAACATCCCGCGCAAGATCTTCCACCATCAACATGTCATCCACCAAAAGCGGCAGCGAGCGGTCGGATTCGCGGCCTTTGGCATGAAACACCTGCGAGACCGCGCGCAGATTGAACGGGTCCGCAATCAGCGTGTACAACGCGTCTGTCGGGATCGCCACCACTTTTCCGCGCTCAACCGCGGCGGCGGCGCGGTCCAAGGCGTCACCGGACGGCTGCTCGGGGTCGATCTCGATCAGGTCGGTGGCCACTCTGGGCTAGAGTAACAAAAACTAGCGAGCCGGTTTGAATCGCGAAGCGAGAACTCGGTAAAGCTGTGTGACGAAGCGGATCCAGTCTAACGCGAATCGGCCTTAGCGGGACGCGGCAATTACCACGGCAGCATCGCATAATGGTGAGCGGGAGTCTCACGATGACCATCGCCGGAATCGAGTTACCCGAAACAGCCATTGCCGATATCTGCCGTGTTCACCAGGTGAAGGAGTTATCGCTGTTCGGTTCGGCTGCGCGCGGCGAATTGCGGCCGGACAGCGATTTCGACCTGCTTGTCGATTTCCTGCCTGGCGCACGCCCTGGGCTGCTCGGCATTTCAGCGATGACGCGTGAACTCAGTCAGCTTCTCGGTCGCCGGGTTGATCTTGCCGTCAAACCCGCGCTGAAGCCGCTGGTCCGGTCCGGTGTGCTCGCCGAAGCCCGTTTAGTATATGCGGCGTGATGAGCAGCGACTGAGCGATATTCTGGAGGCCCTCG